>JAAXVU010000125.1 GCA_013335325.1 Candidatus Omnitrophota bacterium
TTGTCCTGGACGGCGGGCCTGGCAGCGACGATATGCGGAGACATGAAATTTACGCCGACGTAGCTCAGTTGGTAGAGCAGCGCTTTCGTAAAGCGCGGGTCGGGGGTTCAATTCCCTTCGTCGGCTTTTGACTTTTCTCGCCTGCGTCCCTGGCCGTCCATTTAGAATACTGCATCGGGCGGCACGTGACAGGGTTGCTGGGCGGCTGAATATTCGTTTGCGGCCTCGCGGGCTTTTGGGTGTCTTGCCGGTACCTTCCGGGCGCAAGATTTTCGCAGGTAAAACGTTCTTCCCAGTAAAACAGGACAGAGTGCCGCCGTCATTTACGCCAGCATTGGTAAATGTCGACGGCCTGCCAGGCAAGCCAGATGAATGTGCTGTTGATCAATCCCCCGATGTCTCTCGACACGGCCCCCCGGTTCCCTTCCTTCGGGATGGCCTATCTTGTGCAGGAATTAAAGAAGTACGGTCATTCGGTTGAATATTTGGATGTTGATGCCTGCCGTTATTCACGTTCCGAAGTGGTGGAGCTCATTGAACGCTCGCAGCCGGACATCGTCGGTATCGGCGGGCTGGTCACGGTTTATCCTTATCTGCACTGGCTGGTCCCCGAAATACAAAGACTGAAACCGGGTGCCCCGATAATCCTGGGAGGGCCGGTAGCGTCTTCCCTGCGGGAGATCTGCTTCGAGCGTTTTGCGATCGATTTTATGGTCATCGGCGAAGGAGAGGTGACGCTGCTTGAGTTGCTGCAGCAGCTGCAAGGCGACAGGAAGTTCAACGCCGTCAAGGGGATCGGCTTCCGGGAGAACGGACGTGTCGTCTTTACGCCGGACCGTCCGCTCATGGGATCGCTGGATAACCTGCCTCGTTTTGATGACACCCTTTTCCCCATGGAAAAGCTGCTGGCCAATTCCGGAGGTATCTTTCAGATCCATACCCAGCGCGGCTGTCCATCCAACTGCGGATTTTGTTTTAATGCTTTCCGCGTGGTCGGCAAGAACGTCCGTTACCGCCGGGTCAGGGACGTGGTGGACGAGATCAAATACTTCAAAGAGAAATACCGGGAAAAGATAACGCTCTTTCCTCTGACGGGCGAATGCATCACCATGAATAAGCCCTGGATACTGGACTTCTGCCAGACCTTGTTAAGAGAGAACCTGAATATTAACTACCGGGTGACTTCGCGGGCCGATACTCTGGATGAGGAGCGGCTGGAGTGGATGGCCAAGAGCGGATGCCGCAGCATTTCGATCGGGATCGAGTCCGGTAGCGACAAGATCCTCAAGCTCATGAAGAAGGGCGCAACCGTTGAGAAAGGCCGGCGGGCAATAGCGCTGGCCAAGAAATATATCCCGTCGCTGGAGATCAGCATCATGCTGGGCTATGTAGGGGAGGACCGGGAGACGCTTGCAGAGACCAAACGTTTCTGCAAGGAGATCGGCGTCAAGCCGCTATTTTTCCACGCCACTCCTTTTCCCGGCACCGACTTGTATCGCCTGGCTTTGGCCAAAGACAAGATCGGTGACGAAGAGACGTATCGTATGCAGCTGGGCTTGATGTCGATATTGCGGGATTCGATCAATCTGACCGATATGCCGGACAAGGAAGCCGCGCGGGAGATAGGCAAACTGATAAGTGAAGTTAACCGGCATTATTTGTGGCGGGATGTGAGCAGCTCTGAAACATGGCGGAAGATGTGGCTTAAGGCGAGGCGCGATGGGCTGGGCAAGACCGTGACCAAAGCGCTGGATGTATTGAAAAAGAAGCTGCAGCCGGATTCCGGCGCCTCGGCTGGCCAGCCAGCTTCGGGTCGCTAGTGCTCTGTTAAACAAGTCTTTGAATGTCGCGTCTTCTGTCTCCCCGGCGGGGCGCAAAGAAAGTAACATTCCAGGACTGACCTGATAGAGGGCTGGTTCCACCAAAATTCTTTTTGCAGGTTCTGAAATGACGGATGCTTTCAGGAAATTTTTCCGCAGCGGGCCGGCGATCTTCCTCGGACTGCTATTGGTGGTGCTGGCCGCGTACTCCTTCATGCTGGGCAGCCCTTTCAAGACCCTCGACGACGATTTCTCCATTGTCAAGAATGCCGAGATCCGCAGCCTGGCGCACGTCCCGCAGTTCTTCCGTTCCACTTACTTCAAGGCCGACCAGGACTACTACCGCCCTTTGGTCTATGTCACCTACGCGCTGGAGTACCATTTCTTCGGGCTGAACTACTTCTATTACAATCTCGACAACGTCCTTTTGCACGGGTTGAACGCCTGGCTGGTCTTCATTCTGGCCGGCTTGTTGTTCGCGGGCCCGCCGGCTGGGAAGCTGTCTGCGCGGGAGGCGGCCTACCGGCGCAACCTGTCCGCCGCTGCGGCATTGCTTTTCGCCGTGCACCCGGTGCACTGGGAAGCCGTGGGGAACGTGTCCGGCCGGGCGATCTTGTTGTGTGCTTTCTTCGTGCTGTCAGGCTTGATCTGTTTCCTCCGGTTCCATCGTGGAGACGGTCGGCGTTTCCTGGCGGCGGCGGTTGTCTTTTATGTGCTTGGTCTGGCGTCTAAAGAGTCGGCGGGCGTGCTTATACTGACCGTGACTGCATGGGTGCTGCTGACCGGATGCAAGAAAGCGGATGCTTCAGCGCAGTCGGCGGAAGCTGTTGGCGCGGCGGACGGACTGCGAGGTCGGACCGGTCTGTCGGGGCTGGCTCCGGCCAAGCTGGCGCGAGACTGGGCCTGGCTTGTGCCGTTCGGAATTGTCGCCGGAGCTTATCTGGCCCTGCGTCACGCTTTGGGGATATCGCAGATGTTCCCGTGGCCGTCCAAGACTACCATGGTGCTGGGGCTGGTTACCTTTCTAAAAGGTATTCTGATCTATTTTAGGATCTTCCTTCTGCCCATCGGGCTGCATTTTGACCGCGGGCTTTTGATATTCAAAGTTTTCCATGCGCCGGGATTATGGCTCACGCTTGTAGCCTGGGCGTTACTGGCGGCCGCGGTCTGGCGTTTTCGGCGGAGACTGGCCGGCCTGCCGCTGTTTTGTCTGGCGTGGTTTTTCGTGGAACTTTTGCCGGTCTCGCAGATCGTGACCACGATAGGCGTTTATCCGGGGGCCATTTCGTTGGCGGAGCACTTCGTCTATGTAGCCAGCGTGCCGGCCTTTGTGCTTCTGGTGTACGCCGCCGGCGGGCTGGGGCGTTGGGCAGAAGAGCGCCGGCTGGTCTCTCCGGCGACCCGGCAGGGCGCCTTTGCAGGTCTGTTCCTTTTCTTCTTCATCATGTTGGTCCAGCAGAACCTTTACGCGTCGAACGAATTCGCCATGCTGCGCGACTCGCTGGCCAAGGACCCGCTTAACTCCCGCCTGCAATACTCGATGGGCATGGTCTACGTCAAGGCGCGCGATTATGACCGGGCGGTGGAACATTTCCGCCGAGCGGTTGAGTTGCACGCCTGTAATTATGGATACCATATCGCTCTGGGTAAGGCGCTGACGGACCAGGGCGACCTCCTGGCCGCGGCGCGCGAGTACGATTCGATCCCGCCGCGTAAGGACGTTGACCCGCTTTTGAACGCCAATCGGCAGGCGGTTTACCGTCAGCTGGCGGCTCAATATGCCCGCAAGGTCGAGGCTGCTCCGGCTGATCCCGCGCTGCATTTCGCGCTGGGTGTGTTTTACGCCCGGTCCGGCGACCAACCGCGGGCGTTGACGGAATTCCGTCGTACGGTCGAACTTAAGCCGGACCATCGCGACGCGCTGCACAACGTAGCCGTGACCAGCGAGGGGCTGGGCGACGCGGACGGCGCACGGGCGGCCTGGTTCCGGCTGGCAGATGACGCGGACCCTGGCAACAGCTATCGCGAGCAGGCCCGCGCTGCGCTGGCGCGTTTGGTGCCGGCGGGACAGTGATTGTGAGGTCGTTAGTTGGCGGCGCGTCAGATTTATCTATTGACTGGAAAAGGCTCGTGTTACCGCTAAAATGTAGTCTGACTTTCCATGTACCCGGAATATTAAAGGGACATGTGCTTTTCCAGAGCCCGTCGGTTGGGATGAGGAAGTGCATGCCAATTTATTAGGCTAGTATTTGTTTCTGTTATGGGATTCATAAAAAGTTTCCAAAATCGCAGTTTCGTCGCTTTCTGGCTGGCCCAGCTGATATCGCAGTTCGGCGACCGCATCAACCAGATGGCGCTGGTCGGCCTGGTGGCCGGCCGCCAGTTCGGCGCCACCTCGGCCATGGAGCTGGCCAAGCTGATGGCTTTCACCATTATCCCGGTCTTCATTGTCGGGCCGGTGGCGGGAGTCTACGTCGACCGCTGGGACCGCAAACGTACGCTCTTCGTCTGCGACGTTATACGCGGTCTTCTGGTCCTTATGGTCCCCCTGGTTTTGATCGACCGGCATGCCATGTGGCCGATTTACTGCGTCGTATTCCTGGCGTTTTGCCTCAGCCGCTTCTACGTTCCGGCCAAGATGTCCATTATTCCGGAGATCGTTGATACGGACCAATTGCACGTGGCCAATTCGCTGGCCACCGTGACCGGCATGATCGCCTTTGTGCTGGGTGCGCTTTTGGGCGGACTAATAGTGGAATACGTCGGGCCGCGCGGCGGCTTTATCTGCGATGCCGTGACATTCTTTATATCGGCACTGCTGGTCTCGCTTATAAGCCGGACGCGGCTTTTAGCAGTGAAGCCCGTTGAGGTGGTCCGGACCGGACGGGAGATGGCGACCACTTATCGCAACGTGCTGCTTGAGATCATGGACGGCGTGCGCTATATATCTTCCCACCGGGACATCCGCTATATTATTTATCTAATGATGATACTTTTCATGGCGGTCGGAGCGATCTATGTCGTCATTATCGTATTTGTCCAGCAGGCTTTCGGCAGCGTGACCCGGCACCTGGGGTTTCTGGCGGTGGGGCTGGGAGCGGGGTTGTTTCTGGGCAGCCTGGCTTACGGGCGCTGGGGTAAGAAAAAGAACCATGTGGAGACGATCTTCGGCTGTCTCGTCGCCGGCGGGCTCGTGACCGCGGCCTTTGCCTTCGCGGTGCAGGGCTACCGCAACGTTTGGATCGCGCAAGCTCTGGCTATCTTTCTGGGGCTTGTGGTGGGGCCGGCCGTCATTGCTGCCAACACGGTGGTGCACAAGTTCGCCACCAGTGCAATGCAGGGCAAGGTTTTCAGCGCCATGGAGTTTGTGATCCATCTAGGGTTTCTTATCACCATGCTGGCCAGCTCGAAGCTCTCCGAGTTCGTGGCCCCGTTTTGGATCCTCGCCGGTGTTGGACTGGTATTCTTTCTGGTGGGAGCCTGGGGGATGGTGCGCTATCGTCAGGGGCGTTCGCCTTTGCCGGCGGTTGAGTGATCGGATGAAGTGTGACCAGTGAGCTATTGAGTGTAACTAAGAGCTGAGTATGCCTGAACTGCCGGAAGTCGAAACTATCAGCCGTGATTTGGACAGCGAGATCCGTGGGCTTTCGATCCGCGAGGTCGAGGTCCTGGACGCCCGCGTGGTGCGCGGCATCTCTGACAAGGAATTCTCCCGCCGGCTGGCTGGACGGAAGGTTTCCGGTGTGTCGCGCCGCGGCAAGGCTTTGCTGATAGACCTGGGCGGGTTGTTCCTGCTTGTGCAGCCGATGATGACCGGTCAGCTTATCGTTTCGAACGGCCCCGAGTCCAAAGCATTGGCCAGGGCAACAAGAGTAGTTTTCCGGCTTTCAAAAGGCCGCACCCTCGTTTATAATGACCAGCGACTTTTCGGCCGCTTGACCGTGGTCGCTCAACCCGACGAGTCCGAGCATGTACGCTCGCTGGGGCCGGAGCCGCTGGAGCCGGATTTCACGGCTGATGTGCTTAAAGCTCGGCTAAAAGGCAAGAACGCGCCGGTCAAGGTGGTGCTGCTGGACGGTAAGTGCGTGGCCGGCATCGGCAATATTTACGCTTCCGAGATCTTGTTCTGCGCCGGTATTCATCCGGCTCGCAAAGCGGCCGAACTGGGTGCCGCTGAGCTTAATAGATTGTGGAAGGCAACGCGTGAGGTGCTGGCCGAGGCGGTCAGGCTGCGCGGCACGTCGATGCGTGACTACCGCGACGGTCACGGGCGGAAGGGCGGCTACCTCGAGGTAGTGCGGGTCTACGGACGCGACG
>JAAXVU010000126.1 GCA_013335325.1 Candidatus Omnitrophota bacterium
GTTTCGACAAGGCCCGCATGACGCCCAAAGACATGGCGGTCGCCGAGTCCGAGATAAGCGGCGCATTCCAGAACATAACCCCGGAGTTCGTCTCGACGCTCAAGATGGTCATTAACAACGTGTCGACCTTCTACCGCAAACAGATCAAGAAGCCCTGCTGCGTTAAGAGCGAAGATGGCATCATGCTCAAGGAAGAATACAAGCCGATCGATACCGTCGGTGTCTATATTCCGGCCGGCACCGCGCCGCTGGTCTCGTCGGTATACATGACTGTTATCCCGGCCCAGATCGCCGGCGTAAAGCGTATAGTCATGGTCACCCCGCCTTGCAGGGACGGACAGATCAACCCTTACATTCTGGCGGTGGCGAACCTGCTAAATGTTAAGGAAATTTACAAGATCGGTGGATCGCAGGCTGTGGCTGCCCTGGCTTTCGGAACCAAGACAGTACCTAAGGTCGACAAGATCGTCGGCCCCGGCAACGCCTATGTCACCGAGGCCAAGCGTCAGCTTTTCGGCTACGTCGACATCGACATGCTGGCCGGACCGACCGAACTGGTGCTGATCGCCAACCGTCACACCAATCCGGATTACGTGGTGGCTGATTTCGAATCCCAGCTGGAGCATGCTGGCGGGTTATCGATTCTGATCTCGACATCAAAACAGCTTATAAAGCAGGTCCGCAACCGGGTCCAGGGTGGTTACGTTATCTACGCCAAGAACATGACGGAGGCGTGCGACATCGCCAACCGTATTGCACCGGAACACTTGCAGATCATGACCAGTGACCCGCAGAGCGTTGCCAAAATGATCCGCCACGCCGGAGCGATATTCCTGGGGCCGTACAGCCCGACACCTTTGGGTGACTACATTGCGGGTCCGAGCCACGTTCTGCCCACGCTGGGCACGGCCAGATTTTCTTCGGGTCTGTCACTATCGGATTTCATGAAGACCAGCCACCTGATCGCTTATTCCAGAAAGGCGCTGGAGAAGGTGCACGGACCGCTGCAGAGGATCGCGATGATAGAAGGGCTAGTCAAGCACGCAGAGTCGGTGAACGTTAGGTTCAAATAGCGAAAGGTACTCAGATGACTTCCATGCCTAGACAAGCTACCGAAGAGCGCAAGAGCAAGGAAACCCATATCAAGGCCAGCCTGAATGTCGACGGGCGCGGTGACCGTTGCGATATCAATACCGGCATTGCATTCCTTGACCACATGATCGAGCTGTTCGCTTTCCACGGTCTTTTTGACCTGGAGCTGGAGGTTATCAGTTCCGACACCCAGATCGATATCCACCATACCAACGAAGATATCGGGATCGTCATGGGCAAGCTGTTCAAGAAGGCTTTGGGCGACAAAGCCGGCATACACCGTTTCGGTTCGGCCGGTGCGCCGATGGAAGCCACTGTGGCGCGTTGCATAATCGATATTAGCGGCCGCGGTTATTTCCACCTCAATATCGAGAACGATAAGGTTCTGCAGACTGGAGACAAGCAGGAATATTCGCTTTCATATCTAGAGCACTTTATGGAATCTTTCGCTCACGGTCTGGGGGCCACCATCAGCATCACCTTGCAGAATGTTTCGGATGATGTGCATACCAACGTCGAAGCGGCTTTTAAGGCCCTGGGGCTGTCGCTGGACCAGGCGACGCGGGTTGACCCGCGGCGGGAAGGTATTGTGCCGAGCACGAAGGGCATCATAGATTAGTTCTTTACCGGAGGCCGTCCTCGGGCGGCGCGAGAACGGTCGTTTAAAATGATCGCTATAATTGATTACGGAATGGGCAATTTGCGCAGCGTCGAGAAGGCGCTGGAACGCGTTGGCGCGCCGGAAGTGTGCGTCACCTCTGATCCCGGGCGGATCGCTGCGGCGGAAAAGCTGGTATTGCCGGGCGTCGGCGCCATCCGGCCGGCCATGGACCGCCTAAACGAGCTGGCCCTGCCGTCCGTTATCAAGGCGCAGGTCACGGCGGGCAAGCCTTTCCTGGGGATATGTCTGGGTTTTCAGCTGCTTTTTGAGACCAGTACAGAAGGCGGTAGCTCGGAAGCCCTGGGCATCCTGGCGGGTACCGTCGAGCGTTTTCCGGACACGGTCAAGGTTCCGCAGATGGGCTGGAATGCGCTTAGGCTCGTCCAGAAAGGTTGCCCCATGTACCGCGGGATCAACGATGGCGCATTCGTTTATTTCTGTCACTCCTATTATGGACGTCCTCTGGATCCGGCGGTGACCGCGACAGTAACCGAATACGGTTTTGACTACACATCGTCAGTCTGCCGTGGGAACGTTTGGGGCGTGCAGTTCCACCCCGAGAAAAGCCAGACCGTGGGCCTGGCTATACTAAAGAATTTTGTCAGCTTATGATCATCATTCCAGCGATAGATATTAAAGACGGTAAGGTCGTGCGCCTTTTTAAAGGGCAGTTCGACCAGATTACCGAGTACGGGGCGGATCCTGTCGAAATGGCCCGTTACTGGGAGGCCCTGGGTGCGCAGTATCTGCACGTGGTGGACTTAGACGGTGCGCGCGATGGTAAGAGCGCCAACCGGGAGATCATAAAGCGTATCGCAAAGACAGTGCAGATACCGGTAGAGACCGGCGGTGGTATCCGTAGCCGCGAGGCCGTCGAGGAGCTTCTGAATGCCGGCATCGACCGGGTCATACTCGGCACTAGGGTAGTGGAGGACCGGGAATTTGTGCGGTGCCTGCTTAGATCCTGGAACGCCAGCCTGGCGGTCAGTCTAGACTGCCTGAACGGTTTCGTAGCCCAGCGCGGCTGGGTGGAGACCTCTGGTATCAAGGGACTGGATCTGGCCCGTGATCTGGCCGACATGGGTTTGAAATATATCGTGTATACCGATATATCCAGGGATGGGACGCTGGCCGGGCCCGATATCGACGGACTGAAAGAAGTTTTGGCCGTCGGGGACTTGCAGGTTATCGCCTCGGGCGGTATCAAAGATGTTGAAGATATAAAACTGTTACGTGGGCTTAAGTCGGACAACCTGTACGGGGTTATTACCGGCAAGGCTCTCTACGAGGGTACGCTGAGCCTGGAGGAAGCGCTCAAAGTATGCTGACCAAGAGGATCATCCCCTGCCTGGACGTCAAGGACGGACGGGTCGTGAAGGGGGTCAATTTTGTAAATCTACGCGACGCCGGGGATCCGGTGGAAGTCGCCCGTATATACGACCAGGCCGGTGCGGATGAGCTGGTTTTTTTAGACATCACCGCCAGCCACGAAGGCCGTAAGACTTTTGTCGATGTGGTGAACCGCACCGCCGAGCAGGTCTTTATGCCGCTAACAGTGGGCGGCGGGATCAATTCTATTGACGACATCCGCCGGCTATTGAACGCCGGGGCAGACAAGGTTTCGATCAACACGGCGGCGGTGAAGAATCCGCAGCTGGTGAAGGAGGCGGCTGAACGTTTCGGCAGCCAGTGCATAGTGGTAGCCATCGATGCCCGGAAGTCCGCGGACGGCTGGCAAGTCTTCACTCATGGAGGACGTACGCCGACCGACAAGGAAGCAGTGGCCTGGGCCCGTGAGGTGGAACGTTTGGGCGCCGGCGAGATATTGCTGACCAGCATGGACGCTGACGGAACCAAGGACGGGTTTGACCTGCCGCTTACCGCCGCGGTCACGGTCGCGGTTAACATCCCGGTCATAGCTTCGGGCGGCGCGGGCAAGGTGGAGCACTTCGGCGACCTTTTTAGAAAGACCGGGGCCGACGCGGGGTTGGCGGCGTCGATCTTCCATTACCGGGAGATCGAGGTGGCACAGGTGAAGAAATATTTGAGTGGACAGGGCGTTCGGGTAAGGTAAGGCGGAGATTATGCGTCATTTATCGGAACAGGAATTCTTGAAGTGCGCAAGGAAAGGAAACCTGGTGCCGGTCTACAAGGAGATCTTCGGCGACCTGGAGACGCCGGTCTCTGCTTACATGAAGTTTGCCCTGAAGTCCAAGTACTCCTTTCTGCTGGAATCGGTCGAGGGTGGCGAGAAGTTGGCCCGATATTCATTCCTGGCTCGGGATCCGGAGCTGGTCTTGCGCACCCAGGGACGTGAGGCCGAGGTTATCCGGTTCGGCCGGCTGGGCCCTCGGTCGGAAAAGTGCACCTTTGAGCACACACCGCTGGAGTTGGTAAGGAAGTTGATATCCGGATATAAATTTGTTAATATAGCGCCTCTCCCGCGGTTCTGCGGGGGGCTGGTCGGTTATATTGGTTATGATACCGTCAGGTTCTTTGAGAAACTTCCTGAAGTAGCACAGGATGACCTAAAGTTGCCGGATCTGGTATTGATGATGGCGAAGGATATTGTCATATTTGACCATCTCCACCATACGATACAGGTTGTCAGCTGCGTGGAGGTGGGTAAGAGTGAAGGCCGCAAACAGTTGCTCGCTAAATATCGAACGGCAATGGCCAGGGTCAATAAAATGATCCAGGAACTGGGACGGCCTTTGCAGTTGTCCTGCCGGCAGGTCACCGGACGTCCGGTAAAGTTGAAGGTCAGGTCTAACTGCACCCGGGCTCGTTATGAAGAGATGGTACGTAAGGCTCAGGAAGAGATCCGGGCCGGCGAGATCATTCAGGTCGTTCTGTCACAGCGCTTCGAGGTTGACGTCAAAACTGATCCCGTCACGCTCTACCGAACCTTGCGCACACTCAATCCGTCGCCTTACATGTATCTACTTAACCTGGACGGGATCCAGGTGGTTGGTTCTTCGCCGGAGCTTTTGATCCGTTGCGAGCAGGGTATTGTTGAGACCCGGCCGATAGCCGGTACCCGTCCGCGCGGCAAGAACCCGGAAGAAGATGCGGCTTTGGAGAAGGAGCTGTTGGCTGATCCTAAGGAACTGGCCGAGCATGTCATGCTGGTAGATTTGGGACGCAACGACCTCGGGCGGGTTTGTCGGCAGGGTACGGTCAAGGTGACCGAGCTAATGGCGATCGAGCGTTATTCTCACGTCATGCATATCGTTTCCAATGTTAGGGGAGAATTACGGCCGGAACATGATGCTATCGCCGCCTTGCAGGCTACCTTTCCAGCTGGTACACTTTCCGGTGCGCCCAAGATCCGTGCCATGGAAATAATCGACTCGTTAGAGTCACGGAGGCGCGGACCTTACGGCGGCTGCGTGGGATATTTTAGTTTCTCGCAAGATTTGGATACTTGTATTACAATACGAACCATTGTCCTGAAGGGCAAAAAGGCTTATATACAAGCCGGGGCAGGCATCGTGGCCGATTCCGATCCAGCGCGTGAATATGCCGAGACGGTCAACAAGGCAAAAGCGCAGATCGGTGCTCTGGAACTGGCGCATCGGCGCTAAATAAGTTTCTACAACACAAACAAACGAAAGGGTTGAATCACAATGGAAGTCATGATCAGAATGCAGAAGTTCGGCGATCCGGCACAGAAGACCTATAATTTCCGTATCGTCGCCATACCGAAGTGCAAGCCGCGCGACGGCCGCGTACTCGAGATCCTGGGTCATTATGACCCGGCCAAGAAGCCGGCCCAGTACAAGCTGGATATGCCCAAGCTGGAGAAGTGGCTTAAGAACGGCGCCCAGATGTCGGATACGGTCCGGTCGCTCTACAACAAAAACAAAAAGAACAAGTAACCTTCGAAAAGGATAACTTCATGCAGCCGCAGCCCAACTTTCTCGTGCAGTTGGTCCCGATGGCCATTATTTTCGGGATCTTTTACTTCCTTGTTATCAGTCCTGAAAAGAAGAAACAGAAGGAACACAAGAACCTGCTCGATAATCTGAAGAAGAATGATGAGGTCGTCACTGCCGCCGGGATACACGGGACAGTGGTAAACGTCAAGGACAAGACGGTAGTTTTGCGTCTGGACGAGAACGTTCGCGTCGAGTTTGAGAAAGAAGCCATCCTGGTCGTTTCCAAGAAGGCTGAGTAAGTGCTGACAAGGACAACCATCTAATTTCCAAAGGGTAATTATGAGCAAGTCACTTAGAAACAGATTCCTTCTCATATTGGGCGTGATCGTAGCCTGCGTGGTGTTTTCCTGGCCGTTGAACAAGCGCATTAATCTGGGGTTGGACCTTCGGGGCGGCATGCATCTCATCCTGAAGGTAGAGGCGGACAAGCTTCCGGCCAAGC
>JAAXVU010000127.1 GCA_013335325.1 Candidatus Omnitrophota bacterium
GATCAGCTGTTCTGCCCGGCACGAGAGATGAGAGTTGGCGCTATACGGATCTGAAGGATCTGGCCCGGCAAAGTTTTTCGCTGGTTGAAGCGGTTCCGACTTCACTAGTTGGCGCGCCGGAGGGATGGCTGTCGCCTGCCGATCTCAATCTGGTGTTGGCCAATGGACTGGTGGCGACGGAGTTTTTGCCGGCAGCGCTGCCGGCCGGCGTAACGGTATTGACTGGAGCTCAGGCAGTGCAAGCTGTGTGCGACGAAAGATTTGGAGCTGTGGGCATTAATGATGCTGAATTCCTGGTGCGTCTTAACGACCTGCATTTTCGGGATATACTTTTGATAGATATAGCCCGGGGCGTGGATGTCCCGGCGGTGATCAACATTTTGCATGGCTTGAATGAGCAGTCGTACGGCAAGGCGATATTTCCGCGGATTGTGGTACGTTTGGCCGAGGGCGCCCGATCCAGGATATTTGAATCGTCCATGTTTACCGGCGGGCAGCCGGCGTTTATGGATGCTGTTCTGGATATCTATCTGGCGCCTGGGGCTGAGTTGGAGATGGTGCAATCCTGCCGAAATGGCGAACAGTCAATGCGCTTCATGTCGACGCGGATCGCGCAGCAGGCTGATAGCCGGCTACGTTCATTCTTCTTTACTGACGGCGCGGAGATCTGTCGGCATAATTTGAGTATCAGGCTGGAAGGTGCCGGTGCCGAGGCTGTAGTCAACGGTCTGCATCGTCTGGATGGCGTGCGTCACGCCGACAGTCATACCTTCGTTGAGCATATCGCTCCCAGCTCCCGGAGCCGTCAGCTTTACAAGACGGTTATCGACGGGGAAGCGCATTCCGTGTTTAACGGACGCATACTGGTAAGGCGGGATGCTCAAAAGACCAATTCATATCAGCTGAATAAGAACCTGCTACTGGGCCGTGAGGCACGGGTAGATGCTAAACCGCAGCTGGAGATATTTGCGGACGACGTGAAATGTTCGCACGGTGCCACTATCGGCCAGCTGGATGAGGATCAGTTGTTTTACCTTGGAACCCGCGGGATCGGCAGGCAAGAATCGGTTAGGATGCTTATACGCGGATTTATTGACGATGTGGTTGGGCAGGTGGTTGACCCTGCTTTACGTGCCAAAACAGTTCAATCAATGGGTTGATGAATATGGCTTTCGACGTTAAACGTATACGAGAGGATTTTCCCAACCTGGCGGCGCAAGGTCGCGACGCCAAGCCGATAGTGTATTTTGACAACGCGGCGACCACTTTCAAACCTTGCCAGGTTATTGCCCTTACGCATTCACATTATTGTCATCGTACTGCCAACATCCACCGGGGCGTACATTACTTGAGCGAAGTGGCGACGGCAGAGTACGAATCTACCCGCGAGAAGGTCAGGCGGTTCCTGAATGCACGTAGTCTGTCGGAGATCATCTTTACCAAGGGCGCTACAGAGTCTATCAACCTGGTGGCTGCCAGTTACGGGCGTAAATTTCTAAAGTCCGGTGATGAGGTTATTATCTCTCAGATGGAGCACCACTCGAATATAGTGCCCTGGCAGATGCTTCGCGAAGAGACCGGCTGTGTGCTTAGGGTCGTGCCGATCAGCGATGCCGGCGAGCTTATGTTAGACGAGTACCGCAAGCTGTTAGGTCCGCGCACCAAGCTGGTGGCGATGGTGCATGTATCCAATTCTTTGGGGACGGTAAACCCGGTGAAGGATATTATCAAAGAAGCCCATTCGGCAGGAGCGGTGGTTCTTATCGACGCTGCCCAGGGAGTCACGCATGAACCGGTGGATGTGCAGTTGTGGGATGCGGATTTTGTCGTTTTCTCCGGTCACAAGATGTTCGGGCCAACCGGCGTCGGCGTCCTCTACGGTAAAGAGAGGTTGCTGGAATCAATGCCGCCGTATCAGGGGGGCGGGGACATGATCCTGAGCGTGGATTTCGACAAGACTATTTATAACCGACTGCCCCACAAATTTGAGGCAGGGACTCCCAACGTTGCCGGTGTCATCGGTCTGGGGGCTGCCATTGATTATATGAATTCGCTCTCTTGGGCAGAGGTCATAGACTACAAGAAAGATCTTTTGCAGCACGGCACCAAGCTGCTTAGCACCATCCCGGATCTTAGGATGATCGGTTCTGCGACGGAGAAGGCGCCGATATTCTCTTTTACATTGCGGGACATTCACGCTCATGATATTGGGACTTTGCTGGACCGGGAAGGTTTTGCTATCCGTACCGGGCATCATTGTACCCAGCCGGTTATGAAAAGGTTCGGCATACCGGCTACATCGAGGGCGTCGTTGGCTTTTTATAATACCCGGGAAGAGTTGGAGGCCTTTGCAGTGGCATTGAAGAAAGTAGTCGAGGTCTTTAAATGACGGATACAAGCGGTACGGCCGGACATGGCCGCGATATAGATGAGCTTTATCAGCAGGTTATAATTGAGCATAACCGTCACCCCCGTAATTTCGGTGCGCTTGAACCGCATACGCACCGGGCGGAAGGCTATAATCCGCTTTGCGGAGACCATCTTTTTGTTTCCTTGAATATAGACGAGCAGGGCACCATCCAGGCTGTAAGCTTCGAGGGTGATGGCTGCGCTATCTCCAAGGCGTCGGCGTCACTTATGACCATGGCTTTGAAGGGCAAGAAAATCGAAGAGGCCAGAATGCTCTTTGATGAGTTCCGCCGGCTTATCCTGAAGGAGATGGATGCTGCCCGGGAGCCCAATCATTTGGGTAAGCTGACCGTCTTTTCCGGCGTATGGAAGTATCCCAGTCGGGTCAAGTGCGCGATCTTGGCCTGGCATACCATGAAGGGCGCTCTCGACAATGCCAAGACGGTTTCTACCGAATAGCCTTCCTGATCGTGTCTGAAGATTCAATTGGCCCTGCAGCCCACAAGCCAGGCATTTAATGGCATGACTGAATGGCTTTATGGCGGGGTTTCTCTCCACTCCTACCAAAATTTAGAATTAGTTGATGCCGCGACCGTGATAGCTCGGAGTTTCACCAGTAGCCTTGTGGATCGCAGGCGGGGGCGTTCTCAAACGGACCCAGAAGGCGGACTTCACGTACCAGTTCCAGTCCGAATTTGGCCTTAACGGCGCAAGCCATGGCGCAAGTCAGGTCGTAGACATCCTGGGCTTTTGCTCCGACGTCGCGAGTGATAATATTGGCATGATTGTGGTAAGAATGCGCTCCGTTCAAATTCATATCCTTGCAGCCGGCCTGCTCCAGAAACCATCCTGCCGACTGGCGGGGACCGGCCTTGGACGTCGGCTCGACGTTTCGGAAGAACGATCCGGCGCAGGGCGTGTCCTGCCAGCGGCCGTGCTTGCCTACGCGCATTGCCAGGTTGGCGGCGCGGTTGTTTTTCATCTGCTCGATGTTGCCATTCCGTGGCAATTTAATAGTGGCCGATAGCACTATGTCGCCGTTATGCTTCAAGTCGGAGTCGCGGTATTCAAAGTGTATGGCGGACTTGGGAACGGTGACGACGGAGTTGTCGGGTCTAAGGATGGTCAGACTCTCCAGGGTATCGGCTAATTGTTGGCCATAGGCGCCGGCGTTGCCAGCAATTGCGCCGCCCAGTGTGCCCGGTATGCCAGAGAACGGCAGCAGGCCTTCCAGCCCGTTATTTATCGTATAGGCTACCACATCGTCCAATTGGGTTGCAGAGTCGGCGGTAACCAGATAGAGGTTAGGCTCTGCGCAAGCGCGCATGCTGATGTTGGGAGTGGTCGTGGTGTGACGTACGATAATGCGGTGTATGCCTTGGTCAGAGGCTAGGATATTGGAACCGAATCCCATTAAAAGGAAGGGTAGGTTGTGTTGCCGAAGGGTCAGAACCGTTAGCGTAAGCTCTTTGGCGTTACGGCATTCCACCAGGGCCAGACACGGTCCGCCGACGCGGAAAGTGGTGTGCTCGGCTAGTCTGGCTTGTGGCGTGTACTGAACGCCTATTTGGTTTAGGAAGGACAGGTCCATTAAATCTCCGGTAGCGGGAACGATATGTTCGTTTCGGGGTTATCGAAAGTTATGATTTCCACGGGTGTAAAATGCGACTTTATCTTGAGTGATATCTCGTCGACCAGATGCCGAGGCACGGAGGCTCCGGAGCTTAGGCCAACGTGTTGCTTGCCAGAGATAATTGACAGATCCAGCTCGTCCGCGTTATCCAGGATGAAGCTGGGAACTCCCAACTGTTGGCCTTTCTCGCGCAGCCGGTTGGAATTGGAGCTGTTCCGTGAGCCGCAGATAAGAATGACCTCGCATATCTTAGCCAGTTCCTTGACTGCGTCTTGGCGGTTTTGGGTGGCGTAGCAGATATCATCCTGTGTGGGGCCTATCAGGTGAGGATAGCGGGCGCGTAACTTGAGTATGATCTCCCTGGTCTCATCCACTGACAGGGTGGTTTGCGTGATAAAAGCTACTTTCTTGTGCGACGGTATGGTTAGCTTTTCGATATCAGCGATGCTTTGGACAATGTGCAGGAGTTCAGGGTGGACGTAGCCGGCGGTGCCGACTACTTCTTCATGGCCTTTGTGTCCGATGAGGACTATGTCGATATTGTCTTTGGAATATAGAATGGCCTTTCTATGGACTTTGGTGACCAGCGGGCAGGTGGCGTCGATCGTGCGCAACTGTCGGGAGCGGGCCTGTTCGATCAGCGACGGAGGTACGCCGTGCGCGCTGAAGATCAGGCGGCTGCCTTCTGGCACCACGTTTATATCGTCGACAAAGATGACGCCCTTGGCTTTGAAGCCCCGAACGACCGCCGTGTTGTGGACTATTTCATGGAAGACGTAGAGCGGGGCGCCGTATTTGGCGAGTGCTTGTTCCACGATCCCGATAGCCCGCGCCACTCCGGCGCAAAAACCCTGCGTTCTTGCGAGGTAGATTTGCATTGAAGCCCCATAATCCTTTGGTTACAATGTCGCATTATAACACTTTGAAGACAGGAGTAAACCCGCATGGCAAAAAAACTTCGTCGACAGACTCCGACGGTAAATGTCGGACCGCTTCGTATCGGCAGTGACCATCCTGTGGCTGTGCAGTCAATGACCGACACCCCTACCGCTGACGTGGAGGCCACGTTCCGGCAGACCGTGCAGTTGATCGAGGCAGGTTCGGAATTGGTGCGCTGGACAATAAACGATGATGCGGCTGCCAGTGGTGCTGTCGAGATCATCTCACGGCTGCGCAGTCACGGTATCGGTACGCCAATTGTGGGGGACTTTCATTTCAACGGTCATGTGCTTTTGACTCGGAATCCCGAATTGGCAGTGGCGTTAGACAAATACCGCATTAATCCCGGCAATGTGGGACGTGGGCTGGGTAAGGATGAAAACTTCGCGCAGATCATTAGTATTGCTATTAAGCATGGCAAGGTTGTACGTATAGGTGTTAACTGGGGTTCTTTGGACCGGGATATTCTCGCCGGAATAATGGAGGCGAACCAAAGAGCGGCTGTTTTGCAGGATACCCGGGAAGTCATGTTCGGGGCAGTTCTGGAAAGCGCTTTGGCCAGCTGTCGTTATGCGCTGGAGCTCGGCCTGCCCAGAGAGAAGCTGGTAGTGAGCGCCAAGATGTCGGTGGTGCAGGATACCATCGAGGTCAACGAGAGATTGTCTAGCCAGTGCGATTACGTGATGCATCTGGGGCTGACCGAGGCCGGCGGTGGGGTAAGGGGTATTGCTGCCAGTGCGGCCGCCTTGGCGGTCTTGTTGGAGCAAGGTATTGGCGATACTGTCCGGGTATCTTTGACGCCGCAGCCGGGTGCTCCGCGCGCCCGTGAGGTGGAAGTCGCCCGGGAGCTCCTGCAGTCCATGGGGTTTCGATATTTCTTGCCGGCCGTGACCAGTTGTCCTGGTTGCGGCAGGACTGAGAGCGTTTATTTCCGGCAACTGGCGCAGGATATTCAGGATTATGTTGCCGTTCGGATGAAGGAATGGGGTAAGACCCGTCCCGGTGTGGAGAAGCTTAGCGTGGCTGTGATGGGATGTGTAGTCAACGGTCCCGGAGAGAGCCGGCATGCGGATATCGGGATCAGTCTGCCAGGTGCTTTGGAGGAACCGGTGGCGCCTGTTTATATTGAAGGAAAGCAGGTGGCAACGCTTA
>JAAXVU010000128.1 GCA_013335325.1 Candidatus Omnitrophota bacterium
CCGCTGGCCGTGGAACTGGGGCCCGGCCTTATCGGTACTATCTACGACGGAATACAGCGACCGCTGGAAACCATGCGCAATTCTTCCGGACACTTTATCCGCAAAGGCGTCCATGCCCGTCCCCTGGACCGATCCAGGAAGTGGCATTTTAAGCCCCGCCTTAAGGCCGGTGAAGAAGTATCGCCCGGAGTCGTACTCGGCACGGTGGCTGAGACCAGCCTGGTCGAACACCGCGTACTTGTCCCGCCGAACATGCAGGGTCGTATCATATCCATCGTCGGGGAAAGCGAACGTACCGTTGAAGAACCGGTGGCCTTGATCTCGGTCGCCGGACAGGAACGCCCCTTGTTCATGTACCAACGCTGGCCGGTACGACAGTCCCGGCCCTATCGAAGCAAAGAACGCCTGACAGAACCTTTGATAACCGGTCAGCGGGTCATCGACACACTGTTTCCAGTGGCCAAAGGCGGAGCCGTGGCCGTACCGGGAGGTTTCGGCACCGGCAAAACCATAGTTCAGCATCAGCTGGCTAAATGGTCTGATGCCGATATCATTCTATTTATCGGCTGCGGCGAACGCGGCAACGAGATGACCGACGTGCTTTTAAGCTTCCCGCATCTGGTCGACCCTCGCAGCAACCGGCCGCTTATGGAGCGGACCATCCTTATTGCCAATACCTCCAACATGCCGGTGGCGGCCCGCGAGGCCAGCATTTATACAGGCATCACCTTGGCCGAATATTACAGGGATATGGGTTACCACGTTGCGGTCATGGCGGATTCAACTTCGCGTTGGGCCGAGGCCTTACGCGAGTTGTCCGGTCGCATGGAGGAGCTGCCCGCTGACGAGGGTTTCCCGGCCTATCTTCCTACGCGCCTCGCGGAATTCTACGAACGAGCAGGGGCCGTACGGACTCTCTCGGACCAAACCGGATCAGTCACTATCGTGGGATCGATCTCTCCGCCCGGTGGCGATTTCTCCGAGCCGGTCACCCAACACACTAAACGCTACGTTCGCTGTTTCTGGTCGCTTGACCGCGACTTGGCTAATGCCCGCCATTATCCTTCCATCAGCTGGCTGGACAGCTATTCGGAATATATCGACCAGATCAGTGCATGGTGGAGTCGTCACCAAGACCCGCAGTGGACAGCAATGCGCACCAGTATCATGGATCTCCTGCAACAGGAAGCCAGGCTACAGCAAGTCGTCAAGCTGGTAGGCCCGGATGTACTGCCCGACAGCCAGAAGCTCATACTGGAAACATGTCTGATCTTTCGTAATGCCTTCCTACAGCAAAGCGCCTTCGACGAGGTCGATATGTTCACACCCCCGGCCAAACAAGCCGGCATGTTAAGGATAATACTGGCTTTCCATGAAAAGGCCGCCGAGGCGATAAAGGCCGGCCTGTCTGTGGAAACAATTCGAAAGTCCCCGCTGCGCTCCTCGATACTGCGAATGAAGCTGGCTATCCGCAACGACGACGCCGACAAGCTGGCTGAATTACTAAAGGCCGTGGAGTCATTTGCTTTGCAGGAGGCCGCCCATGCTTGATAAGACATACCCAAACAACGTCAGGGAATACATTGGTATTAACGAGGTAACAGGACCGCTGTTTGTTGTCCGGGGCGTTCGCGAAGTAGGGTATAACGAACTAGTGGAGATCCTCGATGAAACCGGCCGCACTCAGCTGGGCATAACCCTGGAAGTAGACCGGGACATGGCGGTTGTGCAAATATTCGGCGGCACACGCGGACTTTCCCTGGCCATGTCGCGGGTTAAATTCTCAGGACGTTCATTCGAACTGCCGGTTTCGACCGGAATGCTGGGCCGGGTCTTTAACGGCCTGGGTCGGCCGATCGACAACATGCCAGCGCCGGTGCCGGAGGTCATCGCGGATGTAAACGGTCTGCCTATCAACCCCACGGCCCGGGACTATCCTAACCATTTTATCCAGACTGGCATCTCATCCATCGATGCAATGAACACCCTGGTGCGCGGGCAGAAGCTGCCCATATTTTCCGGAAACGGCCTACCTCACGATATACTGGCAGCCCAGATCGCCCGGCAGGCCCGTATAGTCGGCGAGAAAGAAGGCTTTGCGGTAGTATTCGCCGCCATGGGTGTCAAACACGACGTCGCGCGTTTCTTCATTGATTCGTTCGAGGAGAGCGGAGTCCTAGATAAGGTAGCCACCTTTCTAAGCCTGGCGGATGCACCTTCTATCGAACGGATAATGACCCCGCGTGCGGCACTGACTTGTGCGGAATTCCTGGCCTTCGAAAAGGGGATGCACATACTGGTAATCCTTACCGACATGGGCAATTATTGTGAAGCCTTACGCGAAATTTCCACACTGCGTGGAGAGATACCGGCGAGAAAAGGCTATCCGGGTTACCTTTACAGCGATCTCGCCAGCCTCTACGAAAGAGCCGGTATGGTCCAAGGCCGCAGCGGCTCTATCACTCAGATGCCCATCCTGACCATGCCCAATGACGACATCACCCATCCGGTACCCGACCTCACCGGATACATTACCGAAGGGCAGATCGTCCTGGAGCGGGAACTTAATCGCAAGGGGATATATCCTCCTATCGCTGGACTGCCATCTCTGTCTAGGCTGATGAAAGACAATATCGGAGCGGGCCTGACGCGTGAAGACCATCCACACCTGGCCAGCCAGCTCTTTGCCTGTTACGCCCGTGTCAAGGATGTGCGGGCGCTGGCCCTGGTCATCGGCGAGGAGGAGTTGACCGCGCTGGACCGTCGATACATCGAGTTCGGTGAAGCCTTTGAGAAACACTTTCTGACCCAGGACCGTTACGAGGACCGCAGCCTGGAGCAAAGTCTGGATCTTGGCTGGGATCTGTTACGCCTTTTACCACAGGAAGAACTGCATCGCATAACCGCCGAGGAGATAAGTAAATTCTACGGGAAGTGAACTATGGCTAGATATAACGTAGCTCCAACCAAAACCACCTTGTTCCAGGTCAAACGCGACCAGGCCTTCGCGCTGGAAGGACACCATCTGCTCGAACAGAAACGCGACATCCTTGTTGCGGAACTTATGGGCCTGGCTGATAAGGCGTCCGGTGTTCAGCAGGAAGTAGACAGGGCAGCAAGCGAGGCCTACACCGCGCTGGAGAATGCAGTGGTACGGATGGGACGGGACCGGGTCAATGCCGCGGCCCAGGCTGTCAACCTGTCGGCCGAGCTGACCATGCGTCGGCGGGAAGTCGTGGGAGTACATCTGCCGGCTGTGGAAGTAAATTTTATAGCGCCGCAGCCTTACTACAGCTTACTTGGAACCAGCCTGCGAGTTGATGAAGCGGCCTTCACCTTTCAACGCGTGCTGCAGTTATTAGCTCAACTGGCCGAACTAAAAATTTCCGTACTACGTCTTAGCGCCGAGGTCAAGAAGACGGCTCGGCGGGTCAACGCCCTCGAGCAAATTTATCTGCCGGATTATGCGGCTACCATCAAATATATCAACGATGTTCTGGAGGAACATGACCGGGAAGCTTTCTTTGTCCTCAAGCTGATAAAGACTCGCTTGACCGCAGCAGATAGCTTGACGGCAGAAGCCACTATATTAGGTGAACGACAGCAACAGGAATGAATGGAGGCAGACATGAACTTATTAGCCAAGAAACTTATACTTAAAGTGCTGGCATCGGCCGGCATAACTCTAAACGGACCGGCTCCGGAAGATATACAGGTCTACGACCAGCGTTTTTATAAGCGAGTCTTTCTGGGCGGGTCTTTGGGACTCGGTGAATCATACGTTGACGGCTGGTGGGATGTGTCCGCCCTGGACACCTTCTTCGCCAGGCTTCTGTCCCGGGATCTGCCGGCGTGGGTGGAGAATTCGCCGCCGCTGTTATTAACAACATTGATCAACCGGTTGACCAATTTCCCCAGCTGGCGACCCTGTCATATCGGCCGCGCACATTACGATATCGGCAATGATCTCTACGAAGCCATGCTGGGTCCTACCATGGCCTACAGCTGTGCCTATTGGAAGGGAAGCCGCACGCTTGACGAAGCACAAGAAGCCAAGTACGAACTGGCATGCCGCAAGCTGGGGCTGAGACACGGTCAACGCGTCCTGGACATTGGTTGTGGCTGGGGTGGACTGGCCCGTTACGCCGCCATGCATTATGGCGTTAAGGTTACCGGGATAACCGTCTCCCGCGAGCAGGAACGACTTGCGCGTGAACGTTGCCGGTCACTAGACGTAGAGATCCGCTACCAGGATTACCGGGATGTCCGAGAAAGTTTCGACCATATCGTGTCTATCGGCATGTTTGAACACGTTGGATACAAGAATTACAGTACCTATATTGATGTTATTCGGCGTTCACTACACAACAACGGTCTTTGCTTGCTGCATACGATCGGCAGCCTGCGCTCGAGCACTCACGTTGACCCCTGGATATCCAGCTATGTTTTTCCGGACTCCAAGATACCTTCGCTGGCGCAGATCGCACGGGCCGTCGAAGGGGCGCTGGTCACGGAGGACCTGGAAAATATTGGCGCAGATTATGACCGCACACTGATGGCCTGGTGGCAGAATTTCGAGACAGCCTGGCCCACTCTGGGCCAGCGTTACAATGAAAGATTCCGGCGTATGTGGCGTTACTATCTCTTGATGTGCGCGGGAATATTCCGCTCACGACGTGAGCAGGTCTGGCAGATAGTTTTGTCTCCGAACGGAGTTACCGGTGGTTACAGGCGTCCGGTTGGACAGACCGAACGGGTATTAGAACGCGAAAAATATTTTGTTTAACTATCCTTACCGCGAGGCCGCGTTCTGAATATAATAGCGGCATGACATTTCTTCTGGCCGGGATAGGATCAGGTGTGCTTTTGGGTCTTTGGCTGGGCGCCAAGGCTGCGGCCCTCAAACCGCTGGGCGACATCTTCCTCAATCTTTTATTCACCGCCGTAGTACCCCTGGTCTTCTTTTCGATATCTTCAGCGATCGCGGGCATGGGCGACACACGTCGGTTACTGAGAGTGATGGGATGGATGATGTTCTTCTTCATCCTGACCGGCATAATCTCCTCGTCAATAATGATCCTCGCGGTGAAGGCATTCCCGCCTTTCTCAGGCAATCCCTGGACGCTGCCACAAGCTGCATCAGCATCAGCACTAAGCACTGCAGATACATTGGTGCGCACTTTCACCACGCCGGACTTCACGGATCTTTTATCTAAGAAAAATATGCTGCCGCTTATAATCTTTGCTCTTTTTGTCGGGATAGCCACCGCGGCTGCCGGTGAGAAGGGCGCTCCTTTCTCCAGGTTCCTTCTGTCCGGCAACGAAGTGATGGGACGGGTCATAGGACTCATTATGCTTTACGCTCCGGTTGGGCTGGGGGCCTACATCGCATATCTTATTGGGACTATGGGCCCGCAGCTCATGGGCTCTTACGCCCGGGTGGTGGTTTTATATTATCCCATCTCATTTTTCTATTTCTTTATCGCCTTCTCGCTTTACGTTTATTGGTCCGCCGCCGGCCCAGGGCTTATGTCTTTCTGGCGTAATATTCCGACGACAGCGCTTACCGCCTTGCTGACGGGCAGCAGTGTCGCCACCATACCAGCTAACCTGGAGGCTGCTTCCAAGATAGGCGTTAAAGATGAGATCAGGGAAGTAGTCATACCGGTAGGCGCCACCATTCACATGGAAGGTTCCTGTCTGGCGGCGATAGTCAAGATCGCCTTTTTGTTCGGACTCTTTCAGATGCCTTTCACTGGCTGGGACGTTTGGCTGACAGCGATCGGTATAGCGGTCCTGGCCGGCACGGTCATAAGCGGTATACCCGCCGGCGGCATGATCGGAGAACTGCTGATAGTGACGCTCTACGGTTTTCCCCTGGCTGCTTTGCCGCTGATCACCATGATAGGTACTATTGTCGACCCGCCAGCCACTATGCTCAATTCCGTTGGCGACAATGTGACCAGCATGATGGTCTCTCGCGCCATGTACGGCCCACGCTGGTTCCGGGATACAGGCAAGGCATGACCTGCAAGGCCGCTATCCAACTATCTTCGTTGTTATTGATCTCATTAAGCTGCGCTTCCTGCGCCGGCCTGCCCAGGCAGCACCAACCGGCTTGTGCTGGA
>JAAXVU010000129.1 GCA_013335325.1 Candidatus Omnitrophota bacterium
TTGGTGTTGGACAAGTCTACGGTCTGCAATTATCGCATGCGGATAATCAATGATGACGGTTCCGAGGCAGAGATGTGCGGTAACGGCGCTCGCTGCATGGCTTCCTATATAGTACATAAGTTCGCGGTGGTCCCTGAGGTGTTCACTATGGAGACTTTGGCGGGATCTATTCAAGCCATGGCTACTGGCGATATGGCCTCCGTTAAGCTTTCTGATCCCAAGGATTATCGTCCCAATATGGAGATCCGTCTGGCCAGTCAGAAGATGTTCGGACATTTTATTAATACCGGTGTGCCGCATATGGTAATTTTTGTCCAGGGGTTGCAGGAAGTAGATGTGAACGATCTGGGCAGGATCATACGGCACCATCAGCTTTTTGCGCCACAGGGAACCAATGTCAATTTTGTCGAGCAGGTGAAAGAAGGGTATCTAACTGTGCGGACCTATGAACGCGGTGTGGAGGCTGAAACGCTGGCCTGCGGCACCGGCAGCGTGGCATCCGCGTTGGTTGGATATTTGCTGGGGGCTGAAAAGCCGGCGCCGGCCAAGGGAGTGCTTATCAAGGTAGTGCCCAGGAGCGGTGAGATGCTCGACGTGACTTTTGATCTGGATATTAAGGAAGACAAGCCGGTTATCACTAATGTTTGGCTGAAGGGCAGCGGGAAAATCATATGTAAAGGGGAGTATTACTATGACGGAGTTTAAGGGTTCTATAGTAGCGCTGGTGACGCCTTTTACCGAGCATGGCGTGGACGAGTGGAAGTTGGCCGAGCTGATCGAATTTCAGCTGAAGAACGGAATTCAGGGGATAGTGCCTTGCGGGACTACTGGTGAGTCGCCCACCTTGTCGCATGAGGAGCATGACCGAGTGATCGAGATAGCGGCGGATGTGGTCCACAAAAGGGTGCCGGTCATTGCAGGCACTGGCTCTAATTCGACAGCCGAAGCGGTACGTCTTACCCGTCATGCGGAGGACGCCGGTGCGGATGCTGCGCTGGTGGTGACGCCTTATTACAACAAGCCGACCCAGACAGGATTATATTTACACTTTAAGGCGGTGGCGGACAGTGTCAAGATACCGATCATTCTATACAATATAGAAGGACGTTGCGCCCGTAATATCGAGACCGAGACTGTGAAGAAGTTGGTCAAGGATTGCAAGAATATCATTGGAGTCAAGGAGGCTTCGGGCAATCTGACACAGGCCCAGGCTGTAAAAGAGGCCTGTGGTAAGAAGTTTACTATGCTTTCCGGCGATGATGCGCTGACTATTCCTATGATGAAGATTGGCGGTGTTGGGGTAATCTCGGTTGTGGCCAACATCGTACCCAAGGAAACGTCCGAGGTGGTCAACTTGATGTTGAAAGGTAAGGTCAAGGAGGCTGAGGCTAGACAGGAAAAGCTGATGCCGCTCATTAAGGCCATGTTTATTGAGACCAACCCGATACCAGTCAAGACAGCTTGTGGTCTTATGGGGCTGTGTTCGCCGCGGGTCAGGCTTCCGATGTGCGAGATGGAGCCGCAGAACCTGGATAAGCTGAAGAAGGTCTTGCGCGAATATAATCTCATCAACGATTAGGCAGTTGTTATGATAAAAGTCGCTATTGTGGGTTGTCGAGGCAGGATGGGGCAACGTATCACGGAACTGGTTTCGCAGGACAGCAGTCTTGCGCTGTATGCGCTTATAGAGAGTCCGGAACGTCAGGACGTGCCGGAAAGTGTATTTGGAGTGAAGATCTTGCGGGATATTAATGCCATCAAGGGCGCGGATGTTCTTATCGACTTTACTGCGCCAGAAGCAACGATGCGCAATCTTGAAGTCTGTCTAAAGTACAGGGTTCGAATGGTGATCGGCACGACCGGCCTTACGCCGGATCAATCAGACAAGATTGTGGATGCGGCCAAACATCTGGGGATTGTGTTTTCTTCCAACATGTCGGTGGGTGTTAACGTGATATTCGGCCTGTTGCGCAGGATGTCGGAAGCCTTGCAGGGGTACAATATTTCGATCACAGAGACGCATCATATACACAAGAAGGATGCTCCGTCGGGAACCGCCAAGTCCATGGCCGAAGTTATCTCCAACTCAACCCAGTTCCGCCAGGTGCCAATTGAATCGGTCCGGGAAGGGGAAGTGATCGGTCACCACAAGGTGATCTTTGATAGCGCGGTGGATACTATCGAGTTGTCGCATAACGCCAAGACAAGGGATATGTTCGCCCAGGGTGCCGTAGTGGCCGCCAAGTTTGTGGCTTACAAGGATAACGGTCTTTACAATATGCAGCAAGTTTTGGGCTTGGTTTGAATATAGTACGTAATCTGGTGCTGCATTGAAGACGTGATTGTGCCAACCAGTTGTTATATTTCTGATATAAACAGGAGGTTTTTAGGATGTCCTTTAATATTGAGCTGGCTGATCGTATCAAACAGCTTCCGCCTTATCTTTTTGTGGAAATAGATAAGGCCAAGCGCGAGGCAGTCGCACAGGGACGCGATGTAATTAATCTTGGCGTCGGAGATCCAGATCAGCCTACGCACCAACCAATAATAGAGGCAATGCAGAAGGCGGTGGCTGATCAGGCCAACCATCATTATCCTTTTGATGCCGGCGTACCCAAGTTGCGCACCGAGATCGCACGTTGGTTTCGAGGACGTTTTAAAGTCGAGTTGGATCCTTTAAGTGAGATATATCCATTGCTGGGGTCCAAGGAAGGCTTGGCGCATTTTCCCTTGGCGGTCATTAATCCCGGCGACAAGGTTCTCTTGACCGATCCGGCTTATCCGGCGTATCAGGCGGCCGTCACTTTTGCCGGCGGCAAGATACAATATCTGCCGCTCAAGGCGGGCAATGATTTTCTTCCGAGGATCGCCGATATTGCGGAGTCCAAGAATCCTAAGGCGATAATAGTTTGCTATCCAAACAATCCGACTTCCGCTGTGGCGGATCGCAAGTTTTATGAGGAGTTGGTTAAGGTTTGCACGGAAAAGAACATAATAATCGTATCTGACCTGGCTTATTCCGAAGTCTATTATGACGGTATAAAGCCGCCCAGTATCCTGGAGGTCCCGGGCGCCAAGGATATAGCCATCGAATTCCATTCTTTCTCAAAGACATACTATATGACCGGATGGAGGTTGGGTTGGGCTTGCGGTAATCCGCAGTTGATAGCTGCGCTGGCCAAGGTCAAATCGAACGTAGATTCTGGCGTCTTTAGTGCAATACAGCATGCCGGAATTGCCGCCCTCAATATGGATCCGGCCGAGATTGAGGATATGCGCACATGTTATCAGGAGAGGCGGGATGCCCTCATCAATGGGCTGCGTTCGATCGGGTGGAAAATAGATCCGCCAAAAGCCGCTTTCTATGTCTGGGCCAAGGTGCCGGCCAAGTTTCCGGACTCCATGGCTTGCGTTAAGACTTTCCTCGATGAGGCTAATATAGTCATGACTCCTGGTGTTGGTTTTGGCAAAAGCGGGGAAGGCTATGTCCGCATGGCACTGACCGTACCAGTAGCACGTATACACGAGGCTGTGGGTCGTATGTCGAAAGTCTTGGCTTGAGATTTGATCCGTGCGGCATTGCGTGCCAAAGTGGCTGCTTAGCGCTGTTCAGTTTCTGACCTGGAGGGTTTAGCTTGGCGATCGCATATCTTGGTCTGGGATCAAATTTGGGGAACCGTGAACAGAATATCCGTGATGCCCTGCAACGATTGAGCGGCAGCGGCGTAGAAATATTAAAGCTTTCGTCTATTATTGAAACTGACCCTGTGGGAGGCCCCCCGCAGGGTCTTTTTTTGAATGCTGTGGTTAAAGTTAAGACGGCCTTGTTTCCGCTTGAGTTGTTGCGTATATGCCAATCGGTTGAGGTGGGGTTGGGGAGGGTGCGTACCGTTATTAACGGTCCTCGTACAGTTGACATTGATATTTTAAAGTATGATGATCTTGAATTGAGTACGCCTGAGTTGACCATACCGCATCCTAGGATGTGGGAACGTGATTTTGTAACGCGTCCTTTGCGTGAGGTTGAGTCTTAGGTCTTGTGAGTAATGGTCGGTCTGTGAATATTGGCGTTTAACCAAGGAGGGTGCCTATGTTTCCGGTCAAGGATATTATGTCCAAGGATGTAATAACGGCGACTAAAGATATGCCAATATACGACGCGGCTCAACTTTTGGTGGACAATGATATTACTGGCCTTCCTGTCGTTGATCAGACTAATAACCTGGTAGGCATCCTATCCGAACTTGATGTGCTTAAGTTGCTGACAGATGATCCAGTCAGTCAGGACCGTACAGTAGAAGATTTTATGACAAAGAAGGTTGTCGCCTTTGAGGATACGTCTACGGCGGTTGATATCTGTGAATTCTTTTTAAGCGACCGAGGCAAGCGTCGAGTGCCGATCACGCATGAAGGAAAGCTGGTGGGACTGGTCAGCCGTGCGGATATTCTCCAGTTGATCGTCAAGATGAGGCATCGTACCTCTGGATCCTGATCGGCGGTTGTGGTGTTAGTGCTGGGTTGTCAAAAAACGTTTCTATTGTGCAGTGGGTTGATTTTGAGGTATCTATGAAAATAGTAAGGAGCGTACAGAGTTTGCGTCGTCATTTGTCGGCTGCCCGCCGTTTAGGCAAGAACATCGGTTTTGTGCCGACGATGGGATATTTCCACGAAGGACACGTCTCCTTGATGAGGCAGGCCAGGTTGGAAGTCGAGGTGGTGGTGGTCTCTATCTTTGTAAATCCAATCCAGTTCGGCCCGAAGGAAGATTATGCGAAATATCCCCGGAATTTGAAGCGTGATGTGGTAATGGCCCGCAGGGCAGGTGTGGATATTCTGTTTGTCCCTCCAGTTGAAGAAATATATCCTGAGGGCGTCGATGACAGGGAGGCTATGACCGTGGTGGAAGTTCCGCTTGTCTCTGAGGGGCTATGCGGCGCGGTGCGTCCGGGGCACTTTCGCGGGGTCGCCACCGTGGTAGCCAAGTTGTTAAACATGGTTCTGCCCGACAGGATGTATTTGGGACAAAAAGATGCGCAACAAGTGGCGGTTCTGCGTAAGATGGTCAGTGATCTGGCTTTTGCGGTGCAGATCAGAGTCGTCCCGACCGTGCGCGAGTCTGACGGTCTGGCGATGAGTTCTCGAAATGCCTACCTTTCTCGGGAGGCAAGGTCTAAGGCTGGAGCGCTGTATCGTGCGCTGAAAAAGGCTGCCTCTTTGGTGGCGGGTGGAGAGCTCGACGCGAAGAAAATAATTTTTGCAATAAAGAAGTTGCTTCTCGAGGAGACCGGTGCTAATATCGAGTATGTTTCTTGCGTTAGTGCGACGGACTTTATACCTGTGCGTCGGATAAAAGGCAAAGTTTTGATTGCGCTTGCGGTTCGGTTTCCATCGGCGCGCCTGATCGATAATATTGTTGTGACGGGCAAATGATGCGGCGAAGCGGTAAATTGAAGTTGGGGATCGTTGGATGCGGGGCCATCGGCTCTCGCATCGCCTTGAGCACTAAAAAAGAACTCAAGAATCAGTTTATGGTCTCTGCGCTCTACGATATTGATGTTGACAGGGCGGCCAGTCTGGCGGTCAGGTTACAGGCCAGTAAGGTCGTCAAGAAGTCAGTCGATGTATTAATTAATACTTGTGATATCGTGGTGGAATGTGTTAACACTGATGCTACTGCAGGAATCGTCCGCAAGTCAATTAAGGCAAGAAAACATATTTTGGTGATGAGCGTTGGTAGGCTGCTTGGTAAAGGCAGCCTTTTTTCTTTAGCGGAGAAGAACCGTGCTTCGATCTTGATCCCTTCGGGGGCTATTGCCGGTTTGGATGCGATCAAGGCGGCAGGTCTGGCTAATATAGTCTCTGTGACCCTGACATCGCGAAAGCCGCCTATGGGGTTTGCTCGTAACCAGTATCTTCTGGATCGCGGTATAGAGCTGGATAGTATTAAGAAGGAGACGGTGCTCTTTGACGGGGATGTGTCCGACGCTGTCAGATATTTTCCGCAGAATATAAATGTGGCCTCTGCCTTACAGATGGCGTGTGGCAGAGGGGCAGAGTTGCGGGTAAAGATTATCGCTGATCCCCAGATATCTCGTAATACCCACGAGATCGTACTGG
>JAAXVU010000130.1 GCA_013335325.1 Candidatus Omnitrophota bacterium
AGCTGCACCGTATATTCCTCGTCAGGCCCCAGACCCAGATCGATCTTCTTCTGGGCGGCGATCCTGTCGGCCTTGGCGTCTATATCATCCTGAGTCAGGACATATGACCAGTTAGGATCATATCCATCACGATAGGTATCATCGCTCACATCGGCAGTGCCTTTATCGTCGCGGTATTGCTCGGCATAGGCGGCCTTCTGCTTGACCTTGATATCTTCTATTTCCGGGTCGGTCAGCACATGGTCAGACCTGTACCGGGCGGTTTGTTGTTCGATATATTCCTGCTTATCCGTCGCCAGATCATTCTGCATGGATGCTGCCAGGGCCTCCATCTGTGCAGGGTCCGCCGTATCCTCCAACTCCAGTTCTTCACCCCGGGCGGTCAATGCATCCAGCCGCTCCTGCGTCTCCGCCTCGAGCAGATTCGCATCCAGAATAGCGCCATTCCGGGCCTCCAGAAATACATCTCCCGCCTCGGAGGACAGCTGATCGACATGCACATCACCAGCGGTTTCCTCCAGGTAAATACCATCCCGGGCCTTGGCTTGCAACAGACTAAGAGAGTCAATGGTCAGCACATTATCCGCTGTACCGATGCTGCCGTTACCACCTAACCCGGCGCTGAGGGCAATAATGTCGCCTTGTATCGAAGCATCGTTAGTGCTGGTGTCTTTGAGCGCGCCATCGGCCAGCAGACGGATATCACCGCTGGTCCTGACAGAACCTACTGTCAAATCGCCCTTGGTCTCCTGCAGATGGACAAGCCCGTTGGCAAAAACGTTAAGCACACCGCCCATAGTATCCAGACGGATGGGCTGGATCACCGTGCCGACAGCACCTTGTCCTGCGCTAAAATTAATATCCCGACCCGAGATCAGCGCTGTGCCGTTAAGGGCACTGATATCGCCGCCAGCATTGCTGATGACTACATTGCCAGCCTGATTGGAGATCGAACGGTTAAGCAGAATATCCGATCCGCCTCTATTGGTGATATGGATACTGCCCGGAGTGTCGCTGCCTTCGAAGATGATCTTGACGGCCGCGTTGCCGTTCAGGGGTTGATACGTGGTTGAACGTGAAGCAAGCAGTCCGGGATTATCCTCGGTTGGCGTCTCACGGATCTCGTAATTACCAGTGGCCAGCTTTTCCAGATACATGTAACTTTCCGCCGTATGGATAAGGCCTTTATCATCGCGGGAGAAGTCAGTGACCAATGGCTCGCACATTTTGCTTGTCACCGGTTCGGGATTCTGCCGTGCCGCATCAATGATCCGGATACTACCGTGCATTTCCGAACCAGTATTCATCTGATTGATCTCAATGTCGTAATTTGAATTGTTGACGATATCGATATTGCCGAAACCGTCTATAACTTTGAGCTCTCCGCGGCCTGTCGAGTTAACGATCTCCCCGAATAGCTCGATACTGCCCCCGGTAATCCGGACAGGATCCAACTTGATGCGCTGGTTCTCCTCATCCCATACCGCCTGCGTACCCCATATATCGGTCTCATTGGCATAAAGGTTTAGGACATTATCGCGGCCGTCCACACGCTTCAGCCACGGCACCTTCCCGGCACTGTCCCTGGTGCCATGCGGGTCAAAACCTTCCGGGATGGTCATATAACGGTTCGCAACCCCGCTCTGAACCGTGCCGGTAATATCGATGATCTGCGCGCTGATATAAATATTCCTGCCGGCGATCAAAGGCGTAGTGCCGCTCGTCCCGTTGGTCTGCATGCGGCCGGTAGTGTAATGATGACTAAAGTCACCCGCGCTTCGTATGTTAATATTGTCGGCGAGGACATTGCCAAAAGTCTCAATGCTGCCGCTGTTATTCTTGATATTCACCGAACCGTTATTGACCAGATTCACAATATTGCCTACCACAACGATGTCCGAGACCGGATCAGTGTCCAGTTCCTGTATGCGGGAATTAAAGATGTTGATCTCGGCGGCAGCGGCAGCAGGCAATTCGACCAGATCTGGATAGGCATCGTGGTTGATATCCTGCCCGTTCAATACGATCCGACCGCTAACATCCTTCGATATCTCCAGGTCATTTATCTCCAGATGCGCCAAAGACTCGTTCTCGATCTGGATGCGAAAATCATTGCCTGGTGCCTTTAAAGTCCCGCTTCCGGCAAGGACACCGTTCAGATTGATATCTCCGGAACTGACCTCGGTATCCTTGATAGTGATACGGGTGAACGTCGCGTCCGGAGCAATGTCGTCAAGTTTGGGGTAACGGTCCAGCTCGAGCTGCAAGGCTAATTGTTTGCAGGTGCCGGCTTGGCAGGCCGCAATATCATCCTCCAGCTGCTTTCTTTTTGTTGCGTAATATAGCCTGGTGTTTACATCCTCCTGCGTAAAATCAATGTCGCCGTCTATAGAACTGACCGCTCCAGTTACCGCATCTCCCTTGATAGTCAGCGAACGAAGATGCTTAAGCCCGCTTTCAACGTAACCGTTAACCAAAATACTATTCAATCCGTTAAAGGAGCTGACCCGGCTGCCGTTGCTGTAGACCGTGATCGGTATGCCGAAGAACGCGTAGGAACGCTTTTTAGCCTGGGCGTAGCCCTGCACAAAAGTCGACCCCCGGTACGCTCCCAGGTTCACGTCCCGCTCGGCCCTGACCTTGGCATCAGCCTGGATATCCATCAGATTGGCGTCGACCAGATACGCATGTCCGCCGACACTGCTGATGGGAATACCGCCGGAAACGTAAGATCGGGCATCCGCGCGGGCAAAAAGTACGTTCTGTAACGAGTCCGGCCCCATACCGGCGTTGATATGCACATCCCGACCGGAATAGATATCCGCCGAATCCTTGACCGTCGTGACATTACCGGTCTTAAGTTCCACGACTGCCTTGCTATCACCAATGGAAGCCAGGCCCCAGGTCCGCGTATACGCAATGGCTTCCACATGCGCATCTGTCTTGGAGCTCACATTGACATCATTGCCGGAAACGAGACTGGCATTATCGCCCACGGTCGTCTCGGATAGCAGGTCCACGCCGTAGTCCGTGCTCGGGTCCAGATCAAAACCGGACTCCGCCAGCGCGCCGGACACGAGCCCGCCGGAAGACAACTTGACCAGGTCATATGCCACCACATCGTTGGCAGAAGCGATGATGATATCCCTCCCGGCATTAAGCTGCCCCGCCGATGCGGCCGAAGCGTTGCCCTGCACATATGCCCGCGTATTATTCTTTATCGTCGAATGACTTTCTCCGGCCGCCCCGCCGAAAGCGCCGCCGGCTCCCACCAGTAAATTCAGCTGCTGCGCCTTATTCTTTTCGGCGCGGTTGACCGCTCTGACTACAATATCGTCACCAGCCTGAATGTCAGCATTTTGACCGGCATAAGACTCGACGGTAGACTCTACACTATTATAAGCATTGCCGCCGCTAAGACCCACCAGTCCGGCGGCGGAAGAATCCACCGTGGAATTAAAGATTGATTTATTTTCAGCCCATACAGTTACGCTATCAGATGCGTTGATCTGACGGGACTGGTCGTCATCATTGCCTGCAATATAAGCACGGGTAGCATCTGTCTGGTTCGTGCCCGCCCGGGCGGTCACGCCGGCGATACCGCCACCGGCGCCGGCTTGGGCACCGGCCAGGGTATCATTCGTGGCACGGGCATCTACTCTCATGTTCCCGACCGAAGCTTCCACATTCTTGCCCACATACGCACTGGTATTAGCACCAGTGCCAGCCTGCGCCGTATCAGAACCAAACGCAGCTATTCCGCCGATCTTGCCTGATGCGGCGGCATCGACGTCATTGGCGACTACAGACTGTACGACCATGTCTTGTCCGGCGTTCACCGTACTATGGTCACCAATATATGTCTTCGTCTCGGGTGACGCGCTGGCGGAAGCTCCGGCCCCGGCCAGACCGATAAGCGCTCCGGCCGACGCGGTGGCTCCTGCATCCACATTTGTATTTACCTGAGATAGAATGCCAACATCATGTCCGGCTTTAAGCGACGCGCCCGGACCGACAAAACTCTGGATATGTCCCACAGCCTCGGCTACCGCCAAAGATACTCCGACCGCCACTCCACCGGCGCTCACACCCCAGGCATTCGACTGGCTGGCAAGCTCGGCCGAGGCGTTAACCTTAACATCTCCGGCCCGCTGGATGTTCAAAGCAGCATTATTCTGGCTGACGAGAAAAGTCTGGCCTTGGTCGCTGATCAGCCATTCCTGGTCTTCTTTTATCACCGTCACCACTGCATTAGCCGAAAGCGTTACGCCATTGTCAGCAAATTTCTGTTTAAAGTCCTGGGCCAGGTCTCCACTGTTCAGGCTGCTGACAATAACGCCTACCACTGACGGGTCATTGTTGATCGTGAACAGTTGAAAATTCTCAACGTTGACAGTCGCTCCGCTGCCAATAAACGCAGATACCTGCGGGTCAACCGTCGTACTGGCCGCTGAACCGTTGCCTGCCAGAACCCCGCCGGCCGAGGCGCTGGCCTGTGCGTAAGCCTCCTGCTCGGCCGTGGCCCTAACCTCAAGCCTGTTAACCGCGCGTCCGGCCACATCAGAGTTACCGATCCGGGCCGCGCCGGTATACGCTTCCACTGTGCCACCGATGGTAGTATCCGCCACGAGCACCCCGGCCGCAGCCAGGCCGCCGGCAGCGCCGATAGCTTTAGCGCTCGCATCCACGACCTGCTCTGCACTGACAGTGACCTTCTTCGCTTGCTCGATCACGGAATGATCGTCCAGATACGCCCGGGTGTCGTTATTAATATCCAGCCCCGCATATCCGCCGCCAGCGCCTACAATACCAAAATTTCCGCTGTAGACTTCGATCTCGCTGGCACCCAAACCAGCCTTGGGCTTGTCCACCGCGCTCACCCGCACCTGATCTCCCGCTTCCAGATAATTGTAGGCCCCCAGGTAAGCCTTGGTGTTGTTATTGATCGAGACAACGGCAACCGAGGCACCCAAACCTACAGCGCCGACTGCCAGCTGTCCAGCATCCACCTCGACATCATAACTATTGGTAGCGCTGACATTGATATCGCTTCCAGAGACGACCTCTGTCCTGCTGGCCGCATCCGGGCTGCTCGCGATGTAGGCCGCGGTCACGAAAGAGTCAGTGTCAGCACCGGTGTCCAGCACCTTCTCGACGTCGGGTGCTGCCAGGGCATCAACGTTCGCCTTTGCCTTGACAGCGGTTTCGTCCCCACTATTTATAGCCAGATCCGGGATCGCAGTGTCCCCAGCCACCTGTCCCCTGAGGTCTCCATTGAACTCGTCAGCACCTTTCTCATCGACCGCTGACCCCATACTCACTACCGAAATAGCCCCGCTCAAACCCAATAACCCGCCGGCCAAAGCGCCGGTTATCGACGTTAGCTGCCAGTCTGATACCGCCAGAACATCCACATCGCCGGAAGAATAGATCTTCGCCCCGCTCCCGACCTGGGCCACAGTGCGGTTATTGATTGTACCGACGTCAATCGTAGCTCCGATCCCGACCCCGCCGGCGCCCACGGCGCCGCCCTTACCTTTGATATACGCCTTATCATCTGCCTGGACGAGTACGGTCTGCGTCTCGTCCGGAGAAAAGGTCCCGCTGGCTTGATACCGCGCATCCTGGTTGATCGAGGATGCACGCGTTGCGCTGGATCCCACGCCAGCTTCAGTCGTTGTACCGATCGTATTCACTGATACCGCGCCCGCCACTCCCAAACCCAAACCGATACTCCCGGTCCCCACCAAAGTATCAATACTTTCATCCGAATCTGCCAGCACCTCGGTACTACCGACGGCATTCAGATCTCCACCAATGACCTTGGCAGTAGTATTATTACCAATATTATTCACCGCGACCGAACCGCCAGCCGCACCCTTTAAGGAACCTGCCACTACCACTACTTTGGTCGTGATGTCGGACTCATCCTGGGCCAATACTTTAAGGTCTCCGCGGGAATCCACATCCGAGTCCTTGATATACGCCTGGTTAGTGTTGTTAATATCCACGACTGAGACAGAACCGGCGATAGCCAGGTCACTGGCCAAAGACGCACCGGCGATATGGGTCGTGACCGCTTCTTTGGACACCGCCTTAAC
>JAAXVU010000131.1 GCA_013335325.1 Candidatus Omnitrophota bacterium
GCATTCAGGCCCTCGCCACAGGCAGCTTCTTTTTATTACTACAATATGTTAAACTTTGTCTGTATGAAGAAGCTGATATTGATCGTCCCAATCCTGATTTTTGCCTTGGTCGCGCCGTCAATGGCCGACAGCTTAAAGACTATTACCCTCCAGGATGGCTCCACTATCCACGGCCGCATCACCGGTATCGACAACGGACATTATGTGGTGACCAGCCCGTCCGTCGGCGAAGTCCGGATAAAAGAATCCGATATTCTCAGCATAACCGCACCGGGCGTTACCGTCACATCTTCCCAGCCCGACCCCACAGCATCACAGACAAATGCAATTAACTACGCCCCTCTCTCATCATCGGCGCAATATTCCAGCCAAATGCAGAACGTGCAGTCACAACTTTTTACCAACCCCGCACTCATGGCCGACATGCAAAAACTGACCGAAGACCCGGCTGTTATCGCTGCTCTAAACGACCCGGCATTCGTACAAGCCGTCCAGTCGGGCAATTTACAGGCCGTCCAATCCAGTCCGCAACTACAACGACTGATGGCCAGCCCCAGGATGCAGGATTTAATACAAAAGATACGTCCACAGAGCCAACCGTAACTTTCCACCCGGACGACATACCTTAACGTCGAACAACTCCGCCCCGTTTGCCAACTTGGGAGAACGCAGCCTCAGCCTCGTTCACACGGCCCAGCCGGTTTAAGACAATTCCCATATTATTCCAGGCGTCCGTATCCCCAGGAGCACGCCGGACAGCCTTTTGCAGATCTTGTAACGCCAGATCATAACGGGCCGGATCGGTCAGCCCGTAACGACGCGCCAAAGACTTGTCCTCGAGCAGACTCGCCGCCCGGTTGATCAACGCAAAGGTATTGTCCGGATCGCCACGCAACACATCGTTCCAGAAAACCAGATTGTCATGCCAGACAAAACAACGATTAAAGGTAGTCATCGACAAGGCAGCAACAATTATGCCCGCCAGAATCCAGCCGGTTCGGGCATTTCCGGCTGCCCCGGAAGGATCCTTTGGCAACAGTCTGTCCCAAACCCTCCCCGATAGCAACGCAAAACCCACGCAAGGGATATACATAAACCGGTCGTTTACAATGCCGATCGCCCCGCGATAGAGCTCGGTCTGCAGCACACTAAATATGGACACCAGATAAAAAAGGAATGCAAAGACTACCCAGCGCCGGCGGCGCAAAAGCCAGACCGTGCCTGTAATGCCTACGAGCAAAACCACAGCCCAAAAATATTCCGGCCGCTCCAATCCCAGCGGCCTCGGTACAGCGTAGATAGTGGCCATCCCCGCTGGAAAGAAAAACTTGATAACGTAGAATGTCGCGCAATACGACCAGGTCAGGAACGCACCGACCAGGTCCGACGAAGCTGGCCGTACGTGCATCAATACAGTGATCATGGCAACCGGCCAAAGCGTCAAAATAAACGGCACCTTTTCCATCCAACGTCTAGTCGTCCACTTGCGCCCGGCCATATGATCCAGAAGGAAGAATACCAGCGGCAAACTGAACGCCGTCGGCTTAGCCAGGACACTGGCTATGGCACACGCCAAAGACGCGATATACAGCCTGCCGCGGCTGGAACACAGGTAGTCCCAATATAAGACCAGAGCGCCCATGTAGAACGCACCGAAAAGAACATCCTTCCTCTCGGTCACCCAGGCCACCGACTCCACCCGCATCGGGTGCAGCGCGAAGATCAGAGCGGCCAGCAGTGAACCTTTCGCCGACAATCCCAACCGGCGGGCTAACGCCATGACCAGCGAAGCGGTCGCTATATGCAGAAGAATGTTATTCAGATGAAAAACGAACGGATCAAGCCCCCAGACAGCCCGTTCGGCGCCGAAAGACAATAGCGTCAGGGGAATATAGATCCGTATATATCCGGCCGGGGATGAAAACAAGGCGCCAACATCTGACCAGCCGTGCAAGGGCAAGAAAGGGTTATGGACCAGATGTTTCGGATCGTCCCAGTTCAGGAACCCGGCGGTAAGGCAAGGCGAGAATACGGACAGTATCGCGGCCGCCAGCAATAGATATATTCCGACGGGAGAACGCAGCCTATCTGTCAGGCGTGAGAGCCAACTAGTCACGTTTCCCCGCCCCCAGCCGCAACTGCCCGCAGGCGGCGCCTACGTCCCGGCCACGCGGAGAACGCAACGTGCAGATCACGCCCCACCGCTCCAGTTCCTGGCGGAAAGCAAAGACCGCCTCGCGGGCGGGCGTGGCGTACGGGAACTCCGCGACCGGGTTGTACGGGATAAGGTTCACCTTGGACAACCAGCCCCGCATAAGGGCAGCCAGTTCAGCGGCGGCGGCCGGCGTGCAAGTCAGGTCCTTGATCAGGATATATTCGAAAGTCACCTGGCGGTTGGTCTCTTTGGCGTAGGCGCGACAGGCGGGCATAAGTTCCCGCAGCGGATATTTCTTGTTCACCGGCATAAGCTGGCTGCGCAGGCGGTCGTTGGGGGCGTGCAAAGATACCGACAGCTCGATCTGCAGGCCTTCCTCTGCGAGACGCTTTATACCCGGCACCAGCCCGCACGTCGAGATCGTTATCCGGCGGGCCGCAATGTTTCCTCCGTCAGCCGCGTTCAACAATCGCGCGGCCTTCAGCACATTGTCGTAATTGTCGAACGGCTCGCCCACGCCCATAAAAACGATATGCGTGACCTTCTCCGGCGCCACCGCCCGCCGGGCACGCAACACCTGGGCCACTATCTCGCCGGCCGAAAGGTTCCGCTTCCAGCCGCCCAGGCCGCTCGCGCAAAAACCGCAGCCGAACTTGCAACCGGCCTGCGAGGAGATACAAAGAGCGCTGCGTTTCTCGGTGGGGATAAAGACGGTCTCGATCATTTGCCCGTCGGCGAGTTCAAAAAGAAATTTAACAGTGCCGTCGGACGACACTTTCCGTCCGCGCTCGGTCAACTGCGGAAAAGGCACCTCCGCCGCCAGCCGATCCCGTAAACTCCGGGGCAGACTGCTCATCTCCTCAAAGGAACAGGCCTGCCGCTCATATATCCATTCGATGATCTGGACAGCGCGGTAGGACTTCTCGCCGATTGCGGCCAGCCGGGCACTAAACTCGTCCCGGGATAAACTGAGGATGTCTGCGGATTGGTGCATCAGGATGTATTGCGCAATAACGGAAGCCGAATGCTACCCTTTATGGGTCTCGAACTCCCCGATCTTGCGAAATCTCTCATAGCGTGCATCCAGCACCTGCTGGGCGGAAAGACCGCGCAGCCGGCGCAGTTGTGTCAGTATCGACGCTTTAAGGTGGTCAGCGACCGCCTGCGGGTTCTGGTGCGCCCCGCCCATCGGCTCGGGCACGATCTCGTCGATAATTCCAAACTTTATCAAATGCTCTCCGGTAAGTTTCAGGGCTTCCGCGGCTTCCGAAGCCTTGGACGCACTGCGCCACAGGATCGAGGCGCAACCTTCCGGGGAAATCACAGAATAATAGGCGTTCTCCAGTATCAATACGTAGTCGGCCACGGCTATCCCCAAGGCGCCGCCGCTGCCGCCTTCGCCGATGATCGTCGCCACTACCGGAACACCCAACCCGGCCATGTCGCGAAGGTTCTCGGCGATCGCCTGCGCCTGACCGCGCTCCTCGGCACCGATGCCGGGATACGCGCCCGGCGTATCGATAAAGACCACGACCGGCAGTCCGAACTTCTCCGCCATCCGCATAACGCGCATGGCCTTGCGATAGCCTTCCGGATGCGGCATACCGAAGTTACGCTTTACCTTCTCGGCAGTATCGCGCCCCTTCTGCTGGCCTATAACCATCACCTTTTCGCCCTCTATCCGGGCAAACCCGGCGATCATGGCGAAGTCGTCGGCAAAAAGCCGGTCACCGTGTATCTCCACAAAGTCGGTCATCATCATCTTGACATAATCCAGGGAATACGGACGCTTGGGGTGACGGGCTATCTGGATACGCTGCCAGGCTGACAGATTTGAATAAACCTTGCCCTTGATACCGGCCAGCTTCTCTTCCAATTTCTTGATCTCGGGGCCGAAATCGACATGCTTTCCGCTTAAGGATTGCAGCTCGGCGATCTTCTTCTGTATCTCAATAATTGGCTTCTCGAACTCCAGCGAATTCATTACCTCTCCTTGGGATCAGGCCAAAACAAGCCGAAAGTCTACCACGACTCCCGTCTTTCGGCAATTCAATCAACGATCACCACTTCCGTGCCTAAAGGAATGATCTTGAAAAGCTCTTCCACTTCCTCGTTACGCATCCGGATGCAGCCGGCCGTCACCTGCTGCCCGATCTTGTCCGGGTCAACCGTACCGTGGATACCATAGCCCTTGTTGTCGAACCCCATCCAGCGGCTGCCCAAAACGTTCTGCGGACTCTCGGGCGGAATAACCGCCCCGGTGTCCTTGAACCATACGGGGTTCTCCAGCTTGGTCGCTATCTTGAAAGTGCCCGCCGGCGTCGAATTATTAGCTCCGGTCGAAACATGGTAGATCTTCATGATCTCGTCGCCGCTTTTTAACATTAAAATGTTCTGCGACTTGTCGGCATGCAGGGTGAACTTGCCGGTCCAGATACGCAATTTCTGCCCCAGACGGACAGTGTCAGTCTTCATGCCATTGCATATCTTGATCAGCTCCATTGTCACGCCGTACTTCTTGGAGATCTTGCCCAGCGTGTCGCCGGCCAGCACCTCATGCATGACGGTCTGCGGCGTCTGCATGTTGGAAAAAATAATGTCCATGTTAAGCCGATACAGCGCTTCCTGTACCATCTCGATATTCTTATAGTCGGGATATTCGGCTATTATCTGTTGATAGGCCGCCTTCGCCTCCTGCTTCTTGCCTTCGCCAAGGAGCAATTCCGCCTGGCGGGCCATTTCGTCCGCCGGCGAAGCCGGAGCCTTGACCTTGCCTGCGATCCGGTCGCAACCAACCGTCAGCATCGCCAGACTGCCCACCACAACTATAAGCATTATCCGCCAGCTTCTCACAACAACCTCCCGCAACTTGATGCCAGTCGTTACCCGGCATATGATAAAGACAATCGCTTGTTAGTCCCGGATCCTGCTATCGAAGGATCCGGGTTAGAAAAACAATATCGCCAAGCCTATCCCCAAAAGCGAACCGACCAGCACCTGGATCGGCGTATGCCCCACAAACTCACGGATACGCCCCATCTCCACACGCTTGTGCCAATACATGTCATCGATGACCTTGTTCAGTATCTCGGCCTGTTCACCGGTCGAGCGCCGCACGCCCTGAGCGTCAAACATGGTGACCATGGCAAATATCGCCGCCAGGGCGAACAGCCCAGACTGAAAACCGTATTCCAGACCGCAGGAAGTGGCCAGTGCCGCTACTCCGGCCGCGTGGCTGGAAGGCATCCCCCCGGTCCCGATAAGCCACTTGAAGTTGAATTTCCGGCCCCGCAACAAATTGGTAATGATCTTTATACACTGTCCGATGATCCACACCGACAGCGTAATGATAAAGATTTTGTTGCGGGACATCTGGATGAATGCCCCTACGAGATCAAAATGATACATATAATATATAAATTAGTTTAAGATGAAAATATTATAGAGGGTGAATATAAAAAAGCAAGGACTATGGCCCGGAATCCCGCCGCAAGCTGCCTGCTCTCACAATTCGAACACTATCGCAAGATTTGACGCCGCCCGTTCTGCATGCTAGATTTATGCCGTATCCCAAGCACGCCCCCTCGTACTCTGGGCCTACAGCCCAGTTCCAGAGGGGGTTTTCATGCTTGCCAAAGCCTGCAGTTTCGGACTATCCGGTCTCGATGCCTACGAAGTAACCATTGAAGTCGATGTGGCGCGCGGTTTACCCGCCATGTCCATAGTCGGCCTGCCCGACAATGCCATCCGCGAGAGCAAGGAGCGCGTCCGTTCCGCTATCCGTAACTGCGGCTTCGAGTTTCCGCCCTCCCGCATAACGGTCAACCTGGCTCCGGCTGATACCAAGAAAGAAGGCCCGTCCTTCGACCTGGCCATCGCGCTGGGGGTCCTGGCGGCCTTGCAGCAGCTACCGGTGGACAGCTTGGCGC
>JAAXVU010000006.1:0-14774 GCA_013335325.1 Candidatus Omnitrophota bacterium
GACGTATACAGTCGACCGGCAATAATAATAACTGCCCCGGGCATTGTCCTGGCATAAGGCGGGCTTGTTTATACAAAAAATGGTTAAATTGAACTGGTCCCCAGTAAGGTCCTTTGGTATATCGGTTTTCTTTCTGGCTGTGGTGGTGTTCTTCTGTCCGGTTTCCGCCGAGGCGGCTCCTATTCGCCATTTCTTTGCTACCGCTTCCGGTGAACAGACTAATAGTAATTCCGGCACCTGGACAACTTTGACCGGCACCGCTGGGCTCAATACCACTGGCTCGACTAACGGCTGGATCGCCGGCTCCAATTTCACCGTAGGAAGGCGGTATTTGCTAATGCTTTGGGGCTATCACGGCACCAGCGGTACCAACAATAATAGCGGCCTGCGGGTTATGCATGGCGCAACCTCTTTTACGGAATCGGAAGGCACGGAAGAGACCGACCGTAGCGCGTATCGTACTTCATATTTTTGGTTTACGGTCTGGACAGCGGCCAATGAGGATGTTGTGGTCCAGTCTTACGATAATGGAGGCACTGCTTATGCCGACGACATAACGCTGTTAGCTATTGATGCCGAGGACCTGATCACAAATAATGACCTGAAATATGACATACAATTACAACCCGGCAGCGCTGCTTTGACTACCACCTTTGCTGCCAAATCCACTGTGACCTGGACCCCGGCGAACAACGGCGATAGCTGGTGGCTGATGGCTTATTCTCGGGGTGATATTCAAAATATAAGTGGTAATACGTATCAAGCCCAGTTGAATATCGACGGGGCGGTCTATACTTCCCAGGTCATTGATGGTGAAGACGCCAATGACTCTCCGATCTATGGCCTGGGGTGGGCTAAAACCATGACCAATGCTTCACATACGGTGAGCGTGGAAATTCGTGAGAACCCGGGCAATCAGGGCTGGTTTGCCGCCGGGGTTCTGGCCTTACGACTTAACGCTTTGGATAACTTCGGGATCGGTGCTACCAAAGGTTCGCAGAATCTGGATGCCGGGCTCAATACGTATAAGACCATTGCGACTGTGTCCAAGACAATAAATGACGTTACTTCAGAGTGGTTGGTGACCGGTGGTTTTCTGACGGATGACAATAACGGACGGGCGCGAGGCAAGATCATGCTAAACGGTACAACCGACATGACCGGCGCGTATGGCGGCTGGCAGGCCGCTACAACTGACGTAGTGCCGTGGACCGCTGCGGATGTTTACGTCTGTGGCGGCGGCAATTCGTATCAATTCGATGTGATGGGGGTGATGACCAGTTCTGTTTCACCTGTACCGGCAGCGAATGATGCCTGGGAGGTGGCGGTACTTTTGGGGCCGGTCCGTACGCAACGGGTCCTCACCGCCGACTGACCCTCAAACACGGACCTCGGCAGCTCCGGGAGCTGCCGAATTTTTTTACGTCGAGCCTTTTTTAGTCAGCTCCCGGAGCTGCCGAGGTCCGTGTTTGATCAGCCGATGGGCTTCGATATGGCTGACAACGTAGAATTCATAGTGCGCATCGCTGGTCAGTGTGGCCAAGCTTTCTAGCTGGCAAATAGCCGGTAATCGCGCCTTTCCAGTATATTCCCCGAAAGAACTGTATGTCCAATCGGCCGGATGGTCGACCAGAAAGGCTGTACTGGGATTAAGGTGTAGATAGCGCGTGGTCTCCAGTAGTTCTGGCTGGTTTTCGATCCTGGAGTTCCCGAAACGGTTCTGCCACAGCGGGCCTTTGCGGTTGTGGCGCAAGTTGAAGTAGTGCGAGTAACTGTTGCATACATCCGCCAGGAAGCGCTCTATGCCATTATCCAGGTTCTGATGAAGGATCAGGTGGAAATGCGTAGGCATGAGACAATAAGCGATGATATCGACCCGGGCCGGGTAGTTTTGGGCATTGTGCAGCAGGGCGGTTTCCAGTACCGACGGGTCAGTGGCGGCTTTTAGGATCAGCTTGGAAAAGGGCACGTTGTGGCCAACGGTGCGGTAGTATCGCAGTATATGGAAGAAGCGTTCATATTCCGGTGGAGTATTGAAGATCTGAAAGTGGCTGATGCTTTTAGAGAAGACATGGTGCGTGCTGCCGGTCGTAATGGGAGTAAGTCTTTTCATGTGGGATCCCTTGTTGATGCAGGACGACAGGGGTTGTCGTTCAGGTTACAGAGTGGGGGGATCAAAAGATAGCAGTAGTTTGATCTTTTGTCAATGACCGCCGCAGCTCCCGGAGCTGGACAAAATTTTGTCGACGAGTTGCTTTTAGTCAGCTCCCGGAGCTGCGGAGGTCTTGTGCGCGGAGCTGCTTGAGGATATCGCGGGCCAGGGCCGGGCCGATACCGCGCAGGCTGGCTAGCTTGTCCTCGACCACCGGTCCCGGTCCGGCGGAGATATCGGCCAGCCGCTTAAACCCGGCGTCGAAAAGAAGGCGGGCGCGCACGCGTCCGACCCCTTTTAGCGAAGACAGTTCCAGCAGTTCCTCGCGGATGCCGTAACGTACGCGGTTACGCAGTCCTTCCAGAAAGAACGTCAGCTTCTTGAATTGAAACACTTCGGCGATCGACTGGGCCGAGTAGAGCAGCCATTGCGCCGACTCGGTGTGACGGAAGACATCTCCCGGCCCCACGTTGAACCGCTCGCAGAGATCTTCCTCGCGTTCCTCATCCATCCAGCGCACCAGTAGCCAGACCGTCTTAAGGACGCCCAGCGCAGTGTACATGTCGCCCAGCGCACTTATGTCGTCCTGCGTCAAAAGCAGTTCGTCCTCCACCTGGTTGCCGAAGCTCTCGAGCGTCTCGTAATCATTCTTACCGACGGAGAGCATCTCGCTATCCGGGCAGGAGCAGGCCAGATGCAGAAGGCCGATACCGGAGAAAGACCGGCCCGACGCGGCCCGGGCCAGTCCGCGCTTTATTATCACGCCGGAGACCGGGTCGATGTAGAGCCTGGAGACGCGCGAGCCGAAGGGCGTGGCGAAATAACGGAAGCCGCTCTTCTCGATGAACTGTTCGGTGTGCAGGAAATCGAAGATGCCGGCGATGAGGTCGACCATGTTCACGCCCTGCCTCTGATGGGCCAAAAACGTGTGCTGCATAAATTCGAACATGCCGTTCACGTCGTGCACGTAGCCGGAGGCCAGGGCGGCCAGGATGTGACGGCGCAGCGCTGCCTCATCGGCCAGACGGGAATTTACCGGCTCGGGCGGCGCCAGGATAAAGCGGTCGAAGAGCGCGTCCTGCTCGGAACGGGACTTGGCGATCAGGACCGCTTCGCCGAAGTCGTCGTACTGCGGACGGCCGGCACGGCCCGCGCATTGCTTGTACTCCGAGGCCGGGATGAAGACCGAGCCGGCTCCCGAGGCATAGCGTTTGGCGTCGCGCACTATGACGCGCCGGGCCGGCAGGTTCACACCAGCGGCCAGCGTCGGGGTAGAGCAGATCGCCTTGATAAGTCCGGACTTGAAATTTTCCTCCACGGCCTCGCGCTGGCCGGGCCTAAGCCCCGCGTGGTGGAAGGCGACGCCGTGGCGCACTACTTCGGCCAACTTTTGGCAGACCTTGGTGGCTTCCGCCGGAGGCGCCATTTCTTTGGACAGCTCCTTTAGCTGTTCGCGTTCCTCGTCGGTCAATAACGTATCGACCTGCCGGCAGAGTTCGCGCGCCACCGCTTGCGTCGAGCGGCGGGAATTTACGAAGACCAGCGCCTGGCCGTTCTTGGAGCGCTGGACCGTACCGTGTCCCAGCTTCCCGGAGCCGGCCGGCCCCTGGCGCAGAGTATCCATCACCAGTTTTTGCACATCTTCGTCGGCGTCTTCATGGATGACGCGGACATGTCCTTCGGCGTAGGTCAGCCGGTTGTTGAAAAAGACGCCTTCGTTCAGCGGTATAGGCCGCCAGGTGGAGGTCACGCATTTGGCTCCCAGCCAGTCCGCCATCTCGGAGGCGTTGGGTACCGTGGCGGAGAGGGCGATGAACTGGGCCCGGGGGTTAAGGAGCCTGAGACGTGTGGCCAGTATCTCCAGCGTTGGTCCCCGTTCCGGGTCGCCCATTACGTGGATCTCGTCGAAGACGACCACCGCCAGGCTGTCGGTGAGCCAGTCCGCGCGGGCGCGCAGGAGCGAGTCGACTTTTTCGGCCGTAGCGATGATGACGTCGTATTTCTGCAGGTAACGGCCGGGCGAGTCCAGATCGCCTATGGCGATGCCGACGGTCAGTCCCAGCTTGGCGTATTTGCGGGTGAAGTCGCGGTATTTCTCGCTGGCCAGCGCCTTTAACGGCGCGATGTACAGGCTGCGGCGAGCAGGGGCGTGGGCCTTTTGTGCCGGTTCGGCGGAAAGGTCTGCGTCAGGCTCCCGCGAGCAGGCGGCTTTCAGGATCGCCAGTTCGGCGATGAGGGTCTTGCCCGCAGCGGTAGGCACGGCCAGCATCAGGTTTTCGCCTTCCAGGACGCCGGCGGCAATGGCGTCGGCCTGCGGCGGGTGCAGGGTGCGGATGCCGCTGGCGAGCAGGCTGTCGCGGTAGTTCGGCGGAAAATTGTATTTTTCGAGTGTCGTCTGAAAATCCATAGGGATACAGTAGGAGAAAAAGTCACCGCGGGCAAGTAGAAAACCGACAAGATTGCTCCTTAAGCGCTTTCCGGGAAGCCCGTTGACAAAAGATGCAATATGGAGACAATGGTCATGCGGGTCGGGCGGCGGACGCGGGTCCGTCGCGGCCGACCTTGCCATAAAGTTCGAGACCGTATCTTTAACCGGAGGTAAAAATGGAAGTCCCACTGGAGATAGTCTTAAAGAACGTCGAGCGCAAGGAAGAGATCGAAGCCGTTATCGATGAAAAGATCAGCAAGCTGGAGCAGGTCTGTGATCACCTCATCAGCTGCCGCGTCTTCGTCGAGCAGAACCCGACCCATCAGCATGCCAAGCATTCATACCATATCCGTATCGATGTGCGCCTGCCGCCGCATCACGAGATAGTGGTGAAGCGCGATTCGGGCCCCAACGCCCATGAGCATATCGACGCTGTGCTGCGCGAAGCTTTCATCGCTGCCCGCCGTCAGGTCGAACAGATAGTGGACCGCCAGAAGAAGCGCGTCAAGGCGCATACTCGGGAACACATGATGCCGGCGAAGCTCCGCAAGCAACTGGAAGCTGACGAGGGTTAAGGACCGGCGGACGTTCAGGTCCGCTGGCCGGTAGGTTCCGCTTATGAACCTGGTATTGCTTTATCCGTCGGATTTTCTGGCCTCGGGCCGCGTCTGTCTGACCGGCCGTCGCCTGCAGCATATTCAGGAAATATTGCAGCCGGCTGTCGGGGACAGTCTCGTGGTCGGCCTTCTGGATGATAAAAAGGGACAGGTACTTTCCGAGGAAAGTGCTTGTCCCTTTTCTTCTGGTCAGATCGGGCGCGGGCGTATCATGTCCCTGACGGATGACGCCGTCGAGCTCGAGGTGGTGCTCGACATCCCGCCGCCTGCCAAGTTGCCGGTTGTTTTATGCGTGGCCCTGATGCGGCCGCCGGTCTTGCGGCGACTTTTGCAGACAGCCGCAGCGATGGGCGTGCCGGCAGTCCATATCTTCCATTGCGCGCGGGTGGAGAAGAGCTTCTGGCAAAGCACAGTGTTGCGCGACGGAGATATCCGCCATGAGCTGGAGCTGGGGCTTGAGCAGGCCCGCGATACGGTCTTGCCGGAAGTGGTCCTGCACAAACGTTTCCGGCCTTTTGCCGAGGATATCCTGCCCGGGCTGGCCGGAAGAGACGCTTTGGTGGCGGATCCGTCGGGTGAGCAGCTGGAGGCGGTATTGCGTGGTATCAAGCCAGGCGGTGGTTCGGGGCCGCGGGTACTGGTGATCGGACCGGAAGGCGGATTCGTTCCTTTTGAGCTGGAGAAGTTCCGGGAAGCCGGCTGCCGGGTGGCGAGCCTGGGCGAGCGGATACTGCGGGTCGAGACCGCGGTGGTGGCGTTATTGGCCAGATTATATTTGTGATGGTTGTTTCAAGGTCTAAAAGGTCGGCAAAGTCGGTGTGACTGGCTCCGCAGGTAGACTTTATCGACCTCATCGACCTGTCGTTCCAGGTCAGTGATAATAAAAGTTTTTGATCGTATCGAGAGGAGTTGCAGGATGAAAGCGGTTTTGCAGCGCGTCAAACAGGCCCGGGTGGTGGTGGCGGGAGAGACCGTAGGGGAGATACGCAAGGGGATACTGGTCTTTCTGGCTGTCGAGAAGAACGACGGTGAGGCGCAGGCCGAAGCTTTGTCCCGCAAGATCCAGCAGTTCCGTCTATTCCCGTCGCCCGAAGGCGGACGCATGGACCTGGCGACGTCGGAGGTCAACGGCGAGTTCCTGGTGGTCTCGCAATTTACCCTGGCGGCGAACTGCGATAACGGCAACCGCCCTTCCTTTGATAATGCCGCGCCGCCGGCGGAAGCGGAGCAGTTGTACAACTTCTTTGTTGCTTGTTTGCAGAAAGGTCCCTGCCGGGTGGCGACGGGCCGGTTCCGGGCCATGATGGACGTGGAGCTTATAAACGACGGTCCGGTGACGTTCATTTTGCAGGGGAAGGGATCGTTTTAAGCGGCAACAGGTCTATAGGTCGATGAGGTCTTAAAGTCTGCGGCGATAGACCTTGAGAGACTTTGTAGACGTTATCGACCTGTGAGGCTCCGGTCATCTAGTAACCAGGCCGATTCTTGGGACTAATAAGCGATGCAGATAATAGACACTCACGCCCATCTTTACGATCTCGCTGAACCTGAGGCGGTACTTTCTGCCTGTGCCTCCGCCGGTGTAAGCGATGTGGTGGCGCTGGGGGTGGATCTGGCATCCAATAGGAAGCACCTGGAGCTGCGGAGGTCGGAGAGGAAATATCCCCGGCTGCATGTCGGGCTGGGTCTGCACCCGGGCAATATTACGCCGGAAGAGGTCGAACGGTGCTTTCCGTTCTTTCGGGAAACACTGTCCGCTGGCGGCGTGGCGGCGATCGGCGAGACCGGTCTGGATTATTGGTATAAATGGGTCCGCAAGGACGAGGCACGTAAGCGCGAGCAGCGCGAGGTTTTTGACCGCCACCTGGCGCTGGCGCGGGAGTTTGACCTGCCGGTGGTGATACACTCCCGGGGTGCCTGGCGCGATTGCCTGGATATGCTACTGGCGTCGGGCGTGCGCCGGGCGGACTTTCACTGGTATAGCGGTCCGGAAGATGTCTTAAGAGAGATACTCGACGGCGGATTCATGATCTCCGCGACGCCGTCTTTGTCTTACAGCCCGGAGGCGCGCCGGGCCGCTGTCTACGCGCCGCTGGAGCGTATACTGGTCGAGACAGATACACCGGTGGCCTATGCCTGGCCCGATAGGCCGGCATCGGCGGTCCAGCCGGGGCCGGTGTTGGGGGCTGACATCGGAACGGCGTTGGCGGTAGCAGCGGGCCGGCCGGCCGATCCTTCCGGGCGTATCCCGTCGGTACCGTCCGATGTCTGGCGCACGCTGGCGTTGTTGGCGGAGCTGAAAGGTCTGCCTATAGAGGAGACACTGTCAGCGGTCAACGCCAATGCCCGTCGGATGTTTCGAATATAGTTGCAACAATAACTCCGCATTTCCAGTGCAAGATCCGGGATAAAGGATTTATCCAATGCAACAGCTTGTCCTCCTTTATATATTTCTGCTGCTGGCAGGGACACTTGTGCTGGCTGCGCTGGCTGTTTACCGGATGATGTCGGGCTCATCCATGGCATCCAGGCTGCCCGGCGGCTGGTGGCTGCCGGTCTCGGTCTCTGCCCTGGCCCTGGCGCTCAGGCTATGGTGCGTGCCGTCGATGCATCACGTCTATTATGACGAATTCGCTTATATGGCCGAGGCGCACAATATTCTTTGCTTCGCTCATCCGGGACAGGTTTTGCGCGGTTCCAGGTCTGCTCCGGAAATTTTTTCGGCTTCCGCTAATTTACGGACAGGGTTCCCTGTTTTGTTGGCCTTGGCCGAGGCTACTGTGCCGGATATGTGCATCGAGCATCCGGCTGCACCGGAACAGGCAGAGCGGCGACTGTTCTGGCTGAACATTGGGCTGGGCGTATTGTCGGTCGCTATGCTTTATCGTATCATTTTGCGGGCGACCGCAACAGCCTCATTGGCCGGGTGGAGCGCTGTGGTCCTGGCGGTGTTACCTGCCCATATTAAATATTCCGCCTCGCTGTCGGCCGATGTTTCGGTTCTGTTCTTTTTCCTGTTGTCTTTGATGTGTCTGCTGGAATGGGCGGCGGTCAGGCAAAAACTTTTTATGCTGACGGCCCTGTTTGCCGGAGCTTATAGCGCCTGCATCAAGCCGATATATCTGCCTTTTCTGGCGGTGGCGCTGCTAGCGGTGACGGTCCCATTATACCGACGCAAGGAACTGCGGGGCCGCGAACTGGGGGATATCCTCTATTATGCCTGTTGCACCTTGTTGCCGCTGGCTTTGTTCCTGGCTCCAGGCGCAGCTTCGGAGACGCATGGCCGGTCCGATCTGCTGTATTCCTGGGGGCATTGGCAGAAGAATATTCTGCCCAACCTGCTAAGCCTGCTGGATCGGCGGGAGTTTAATGTTGTGGCGAGCCTGCTGGCGCTGGCAGGGCTGGGATGGGTGGTTACTCGGCGGCGGGATGGTTTTATTATGGCGATGATGCTGTGGTTCTGTCTGGGATTTATACTGCTGGCGGGGTATTTCGCCGGAGGTCTGTCCTACCAGAGTTTCACTACTTCCGACCGGTTCTTTTTTGTGATCGCCGCGCCGTTCGCTTTACTGGCGGCCGTGGGAGCCAGGTCTGTGTGCGTGCTGGTTGGGCGGTGGGGACGGTCGGCCGCGCTGGCCGCCGCCACGCTTATGCTGGTCGCGTTATGCGTAAACGGTATATATGCCTCACGACACATAGTGGCGTATACGTCCACACGTTTTGTTTACAAACAGTGGCTTTTTGTTCGGAAGACTGCACCTTTATTGCCGGCGGATGCCGCGTTGGTCTGTGCTGACTCGGCTTTTATATCTGTGATGACGGCTCAGAAGGTTCTACGGGGCGACTTGTTCTTAAGCGGCGACAGGCCTCTTAGGATCGTGTATTATACGTCCTCTGGTTGCCCGGGTGCGGCACCTGAAGTGCGATCTCTCGGGCAGGTCATACGATCTCAATATACCTGCGACTTGCTTTACGAGTCTTTATTGCCAGGAGCAGAAGGCTGTACGCTCCGGGCCCAACTTTGCACAAAAGCGGCGCCAGCGCCGACGTCTTCTAAAGCAGCTTCGGCCGTGCCATAGGGCAGGAAATTAGGTCTTCTTTATTGCTTTTCGCCTCAAAATCGACATAATAAGGACGTTACTCCAATATTCGGTATTACAGCCATGTGTGCGGCGCGCGGATGTATTGGTCTCCGCGCCCTCTGGTGCTTATTTTTATATTGATTATGTTCAACATTCTAGCCAAACAAAATCTAAGTCAGAACGTCAAAAGGCTCGACATACGGGCGGAAGGTCTGGTGGCCAAGCTGCGTCCGGGGCAGTTTGTGGCGGTCATGCCGGACCGGTTCTCCCGGCGGATACCGTTCAGCGTGTTCGAGGTCGACTGGCGCCGCAAGTGTGTCTCGATAGTGTTCGAAGAGAAGGACGCCGAGACCCGCAAGATGGGCGAGATGAAGATCAACGATACGCTTTTTGCTGTGAGCGGACCGTTCGGCGAGCCGTTAGCGATAGAGAAAAAAGGCACTGTGGTGTGCGTGGGAGAGGGGCTGGGTCTGGCTTCTCTGGTGGGCTTGTGTCGGGCGATGAAGCAGGTCGGCAACAAGGTTTTTGGCATTGCCGGGTTTGACTCACGCAAGAGTTCCATCCTGGAAAACCAGATGCGGCTTAACTGCACCAAGTTCTACGTTATGTATAAAGATGGTATGCACGAGCGCAAGGGCGATGTTCTCATGTCCTTCAAAAGATTGGTAGACGAGATAGCGGTCGATGAGGTTTATGTCGACGTTTCTTCCGGCATGATGAGGGATATCTGCCGAGTGGCGGCCGACAAGGGGCTTAAGACCGTCCTCAACCTTATGCCGCTGGTGCAATCGCGGTCGTCTTTCTTCGAGACCGACCACCTCATGCTCGGCGGGAAAAGGTATTACCCGGCGGTAGATGGCGTGATGCTCAATTCTTCTCTGGTCGATCTGAAGGAACTGGAGATCATGTTAAACAGCACTAAGGAGTATGCGGAATGCCGCAGGAAAGAGGACGCATCTTGGCAGCGGCCAAGCGCGTTCGCACGTTTAAGGAAGCTCGTCTGGGGTTAAGCAAGGGCGAGGCCCTGGAGGACGCCAAGATCTTTCTCGAGCGGGAACGTTCGGTGAAAGGTGAGGGGTGTCCGCTGGGCACCGATTTCTTTGCTGTGATGCGTGCTGTCGCCAAGAACGATCTTGCGGCTGCCTATGAAAAGTTGCTGGAGGCCGACCCTTTTCCGGCGGTGACCGGACGCATAGCGCCGGACCCGTATCCGGAGACGCAGGTTTTTAACCGCAAGTCACAAAAGATCAGCCTGCGGGCCATCGCCTGCTTTGTTGCTGACCAGGTGCGGGTGAAGAAGGCGTCCGCGCAGCCGCGTTCGAGGCAGAAGGTGGCAGTGGTCGGTTCCGGTCCGGCGGGGCTAGCAGCAGCGTCTGGACTGGCTCGGCTGGGATTTCGGGTCACGGTTTTTGAATCTTCCCATGTTCTGGGCGGCACGCTTAGCTATTGCTATCCTTTATTCAGGCTGCCGGAAAAGGCGCTGTCGACATCGCTTAGCCGTCTGCAGGCGCAGGGTATCGAGTTCGTTTCCAATATTTTGATTGGTCGTGACGCCGGTATTCAGGAGCTTTTCGACCAGGGCTTTGCCGCTGTGCTATTGGCCTGCGGCGCCGGAGTGCCCAAAGGTCTTGGCATCCCCGGCGAGGATGCGGCCGGTGTGCTCAGCGTAGAATCGTTTTTAAAATTGCGGCACTGGATGAAGGCCGGGATCGAGCCTTACAGCACGCCGCTGGACGTCGGACGCAAGGTGCTGATCGTCGGCGGCGGCGAGCGGGCGTTCGATGCCGCGCGGATACTGGTCCGGCTGGGCCGGACAGTGACGGTAGTGGTCAGCGGCTCTGACAGTGCTTTGGGCGTGGAAGCGGCTATGGCCCGCGAGGCGGCGGAAGAAGGTGTCAAGGTTCGTACCTTTGCTCGGGCGCTACGGGTGCAGAAAGATCATGTCGGCTGCGTGAAGGTGCTGGAGTGCGAGCATCTCGACTACAAGATCGACGGGCAGGGGCAGCTTACCACCGTTGTTCAGCCGGATAGTGACTTTACCATGGAAGCTGATACGATCCTTACTGTCGCCGGAGGACGTCCGGACACCCTGTTTCTGCATAGGGTTCCGGGCCTGGAATTTGCGTCTGACGGCGCCCCTGTGCTTAAATCCGGGACCCGGCACGAGACATCGCTGGGTGGTGTCTTTGCCTGTGGACAGCTGACGGAGCCGGACGCCGGTTTCTTGGCAGCGGTCAATTCCGGCAAACGGGCGGTGGGAGAAATTACGAAGTTTCTGGAAGTGTGATCCGGGCTGCTCTCGGCTCGGGTATGTTTAGTTCGACTGGAAGGTGCGCTATGAGTAAACGCTGGTTTGTGGTGTTCGGTCTGATGTTGGCTATTCTGTGTGCCGGACCGACGAGGGTCGTCCTGTCTCTGGAGCAGGTCATGCCTGCAGAGGAGGCGATGCTGGTGGATGTGGCCAAGGAATGGATGGGCTTGTTGGACAAGGGCAAGTATGACGAGTCCTGGGACAAGGCGGGAGCATTGTTCCGGTCTGGAGTTAAAGATAAGTGGGTCGGTATGATATCCAGCGCCCGTATCAGGTCCGGTCCGATGGTGTCCAGGAGGCTGCTGGAGAAGTATTTTGTCGAGACCTTGCCGGGTGCGCCGGTCGGGGAGTATTATACGCTGATCTTTGCCACAGCCTTTGCCGGCAATGCCTCGTGTATCGAGATGGTGAACATGTCGAAAGATCCCGAAGGCAAGTGGCGAGTGGCCGGGTATACGATGAAATAGGCGTGGTGTTGCCGCAAATATTGCGTCTTGTTTTTTAATATCAGGTTAAGTTTGGACTTTGCGATCAAACAGGAGAGGTGGGATATGTGGAGGATAGTGATCTTGGCAGGCGCTGTTCTTCTTCTTTCGGGTATTAATCCGGCAGCAGCCGACAACGCGAGAGAGTCGAAAGCTGGCTCGTCTAGCGAGCAATTGGCCGCGGATGCAGCTAATAAGTGGCTGGTGAGCCTGGATAACGGAAAATATGATGAGTCTTGGGAGGAGGCCAGCGAATTCTTCAAGCTGATGGTGCTAAAATCCCAGTGGTATGGTCAAATAGCATCTGTGCGTAAATCTTTTGGCGAGTTGATATCGCGGCAGCTGTACAAGAGGAAATTTGCCAAGAACCTGCCCGGTGCACCGGATGGAGAATATTATATCTTCGGGTTTCGTACGTCTTATGCAGAAAAGGCCGACTGTGAGGAAACCCTGACGGTCAAGAAGGATAAAGATGGCCGCTGGCACGTCGCCGGATACAATATCCATTAACAAAAACGCTATCAAATAATAAGGAGAGTTATGTTGACCCAGAAGTTGTTGTCTATAGCGCTGTTGAGCACGGAATGGGTTATTGTATTCCTGATCATTTTATCCGTCGTATCAATGGCGGTTATCATCGAGCGTTGGGTGGTTCTATTCTTGCGCGGCGGCGGTGAAGGCGTGGAGTCTGCTTTGCGTGAGGAGCTGGGCAGGAGTCAACTGCCTGATCCCGCGCATATATTACCCCAATCGCAGTCCTCGTCGGTCCGTGTTGTCCGTCGGGTGGTCGGGTGTGTGCAGAACGGGATACCTTTCGAGGAAGCCATCGCCATTGCCATCTCGGAGGAAAAGATAGAGCTGGAGCGCCGCATCGCGATCCTGGGAACTTTGGGCAGCAATGCGCCGTATATCGGGTTGTTGGGAACCGTGCTGGGTATCATTCATGCTTTTCATAATCTTTCCATGCATATACAAGGCGGTCCTTCCGTGATACTGACGGGCATATCCGAAGCGCTGGTGGCGACGGCTTTGGGTTTGTTCATTGCCATCCCGGCGGTAGGTGCGTATAACTTCTTCGTCCGTTCCATACGCAAAATTCTGGTAAACGCAGAAAATACGGTGCGCGGGCTGGCTGCCGTGATATCGAAATAGGCGAGGAGGCGGATCATTATGCGCAGGTATCATTATCCTGACCAGGAAGAGATAATCGCGGATATTAATGTTATTCCGCTGGTGGATATCAGTCTGGTGCTTTTGATCATCTTTATGGTGACGGCGAATTATTTGACCGCATACCTTAACGTCAAGCTGCCAGAGGCCAAGTCCGCCCAGGATTCTGCGGGAGGGAACGGACCGACGGTCGCCACGGTGACGGTAACGCAGGAAGGTCCGGTCTACCTGGAAAACAAGCTGGTCACTATGGGTGAATTGAAGTCCCAGTTGAAAGAGCGTTTTGCCAGCAATCCCAAGCTGGCAGTGATTTTGAACGTGGACAAGCGCGCCAATTTCGGCAGTGCAGTCACCGTCTTGGATCTTTTACAGGCGATCGGGATAAAGAACACTGATATATCGACGCTGGAAGCAGAGTGATCTTATAAGCCATTGGCTTCTTATGCCCGGACACAAAACTGTTTGTTCCATACGTTCCCTGAAAGCCGCTGGCAAGCGGATATCCATGCTGACAGCTTATGATTATCCGACAGCCAGGCTGTTGGATCGCGCTGGTGTGGATATTATTTTGGTGGGCGATTCATTGGCCAACGTTGTACTGGGGCTGGATTCAACCGCTCAGGTAGGCATGGAAGCGATGCTGCATCACGCCCGGGCGGTAGGACGTGCTGTCACGGATGCCTTGGTGGTGGCGGATATGCCTTTCGAGGCTTATCAGCCGGCAGGAGCGGATGCGGTGGGGCAGGCCCGACGGCTTGTAGATGACGCCGGCTGCGGGGCGGTCAAGCTGGAGTGGTTTGCCGGGGCAGTGGAGGTTGTTGTTGCCTTGCGTCGGGCTGGTATCGAGGTCATGGGGCATGTGGGATTGACCCCGCAGACTGCGGCTGAATTCAAGGTGCAGGGGCGCGACGCCGCTTCTGCCGCGGCCATCCTGACCCAGGCTAATGCGCTGGAAGCGGCCGGATGTTTCGCGTTAGTGCTGGAGTGCGTGCGGGAGTCTCTGGCCCAGGATATCACCGCTTCCCTAAAGATACCGACTATCGGGATAGGGGCTGGTAAATATTGCGATGGTCAGGTCTTGGTCTTGCACGACATGCTGGGCCTAAACGAGCGCAAGGTGCCGCGTTTTGTGAAACAATACGCAGACCTGTCCGAACAGATATTGCAAGCGGTACGGCAATATAAGGAAGAGGTGGAGCAGGGCCTTTTTCCGGATGAGTCGCGTTCATTTCATTGAATCGTAATGGGACCTTGCTTGGCACCGCTGGTTCTTTCCGCATATGTCATGCAACTTTCAGAGCAGAAAATTTCCCGGACAACCCGCTTGCAATTTAAGACCTCTTTGTTACAATACTCCCCATTATGAATAACCCCGAACTGATGGACAAGGTCGTAGCCCTCTGCAAGCGGCGCGGTTTTATCTTCCCTTCATCCGAAATATACGGCGGGCTTAATGGCGCTTGGGACTATGGTCCTATGGGTGCCGAGCTCAAGCGGAACCTGAAGAATGCCTGGTGGAAAGCCATGGT
>JAAXVU010000006.1:14874-29353 GCA_013335325.1 Candidatus Omnitrophota bacterium
GCGCAGGGTATCTTTGTTGATTTCCCCAATGTGATGGATTCCACGCACCGTAAACTGCCGTTCGGCATCGGACAGATCGGCAAGTCGTTCCGTAACGAAATAACCCCTGGGAATTTCACCTTCCGCACCCGCGAGTTTGAGCAGATGGAGATCGAGTATTTCTGCCGGCCCGAGCAGGCGGAGGAGCGCTACCAGCACTGGATCCAGACCCGTCAGCAGTGGTATCTGGATCTGGGCATGGATAAAGAGAAGCTGCGGCTGCGTCCGCACGCTCAAGATGAGCTGGCGCATTACGCCGCCGGCTGTACCGATATCGAGTATCTTTTTCCGTTCGGCTGGTCGGAGCTGGAAGGTATCGCCAACCGTACGGACTTTGACCTCAAGCAGCACGCGCAGTTCTCCGGCAAGGATCTGACCTACCGCGATCCGGTAACCAACGAAAAGTTCTTCCCTTATGTAATCGAGCCTTCCGGCGGCTGCGACCGCGGAACGCTGGCTTTCCTGGTCGATGCTTACCGCGAAGAGCCGGTGAAGGAAGAGACCCGGGTGGTCATGAAATTCCACCCGAAATTGGCGCCGATCAAGGTGGCGATCTTCCCGCTGCTTAAGAAAAACAGCGGCCTGGTCGAGCTGGCCCGGAACATCAAGCAGGATCTGCAAAAGGAATGGAACTGCGTGTATGACGATACCGGCGCGATCGGCAAGCTTTATCGCCGGCAGGATGAGGTCGGTACGCCATTTTGCGTGACGGTGGACGTGCAGTCGCTGGAAGATCGCCAGGTGACCGTGCGCAACCGCGATTCCATGCAGCAGGACCGTATAAGTGTGGATGCATTGAAGGCATATTTGAAAGACCGTTTGTAGTCGCGAGTGTACAGGCGGATAGGCAAGGATCAATCCCGGCCTAATGGGGGCCGGCGTGATATAAGGGGAAGAACCCCGAATTAACAAGAAGGAGTCGAGGAACATATGGCAACAAAACACGTTTTCTCTTACGGCGCCGGCAAGGCCGAGGCCAAGGGTGCTGAGCTTAGCAAGAATGTGCTCGGCGGCAAGGGTATCGGGTTGATGGAGATGACCTCTATCGGTATCCCGGTACCGGCGGGTTTCACCGTCACCATCCAGACTTGCGAAGAGTATTACAAGCTCGGACGTAAGCTTCCCAAGACGCTGGAAAAGGAAGTTATCGAGGCGGTCAAGAAGCTCGAGAAGAATACCGGCAAGAAGCTGGGCGATCCGAACGATCCGTTGCTCGTGTCGGTGCGTTCCGGCGCTGCGCGTTCGATGCCGGGCATGTTGGAGACGATCCTGAACCTGGGTTTGAACGACGTTTCTGTCGAAGGTCTGGCCAAGAAGACTGGCAACGCCCGTTTCGCCTATGATTCTTACCGCCGTTTCATCCAGATGTTCTCCTCGACGGCGATGGGTCTTTCCAAGCAGCCGATGGAAGATATGCTGCATGATATGAAGCACAAGCTAGGCGTCAAGACCGACCCGGAGATCCCTGCCGATAAGCTCAAGGAGCTTTGCGCGCAGTTTAAGGATTTCTACAAGAAGAACAAGGGCGAGGAGTTTCCCCAGGATCCGTACAAGCAGTTGTGGGGCGCTATCATGGCGGTCTTCAACAGCTGGGAGGCGGAGAAGGCGGTCACTTATCGTCGTGTTGAGAAGATCACTGACCTGAAAGGCACTGCGGTCAACGTGGTGCAGATGGTGTTCGGCAACAAGGGTGACCGTTCGGGCACCGGCGTGTGTTTTACGCGCGATCCGAACAGCGGCGCCAACGAGTTCTATGGAGATTACCTCATAAACGCTCAGGGCGAAGACGTCGTGGCGGGTATACGCACGCCGCTCAAACTGGCTACATTGAACGAGCAGATGCCCAAGGTCTATGACCAGTTGCTGGCGGTGCGTGCCATCCTGGAGTCCTATTATAAGGAAATGCAGGACCTGGAATTCACTATCGAAGACGAGAGGCTGTACATGTTGCAGTGCCGCACGGGCAAGCGCTCGCCGGCAGCGGCTTTTCAGATCGCGGTCGACCATGCCACCAAGCCGCTTCTGTCCAAGGCCCAGGCCAACGACCTGGTGAAGAAGGGTTATCTGCCCAAGAAGTTCGCCGAAATGGCGGTCAAGCCGGTCATCTCGAAAGAGCAGGCAGTCTCCCGTCTGACTTCCGACGATATCGAGCGTTTGTTCTATCCGGTCATCGATACCAAGAAGGTTAGCGTCCAGCAGCTCAAGGACGCACGCATCGCCGGCGGCATCAACGCTGTTCCGGGCGCTGCGGCGGGTAAGGTGGTATTTACGGCGGCCGAGGCCGAGGCCATGGCTCACGCCGGCGACAAGGTGATCCTGGTGCGCAAGGAGACTTCGCCCGAGGACGTCGGCGGTATGCATGCGGCCAAGGGTATCCTCACTGCTACCGGCGGCAAGACTTCCCACGCGGCGGTGGTTGCCCGCGGTTGGGGCAAGTGCTGCGTGGTCGGTTGCGAGGCACTGAATATCAATTACGATGCCAAGGAAATGACGGTCGGCGGAAAGAACATCAAGCAGGGTGATTACATCACGCTCGACGGTTCTGCCGGCGAAGTTTATATCGGCGACATGCCGCTCAAGGATCCGGAGCTCCCTGAGGCGTACAACACGATCCTCAAGTGGGCGGATGATATCCGCACTATTAATGTGCGTACCAATGCCGACACCCCATACGATGCTGCCAATGCGATCAAGATGGGCGCCGAGGGTATCGGTCTTTGTCGCACCGAACATATGTTCTTCGATACCGAGGAGCGCCGTCTGGCGATCCAGGAAATGATCGTGGCCGAAACTGTGGAGGCCAGAAAGAAGGCGTTGGCCCGGCTATTACCGATCCAGCGTGAAGACTTCTACGGCATCTTCAAGGCCATGGACGGGTATCCTGTTACGATCCGTCTCATTGATCCGCCGCTGCATGAGTTCACGCCCAAGGATGACGCCGGCGTCAACAAGCTCTCGCAGATCACCGGCATCGCTCCGGACAAGATCCGTCACCGTTGCGAGCAGCTGCACGAGTCCAACCCCATGTTGGGTCATCGCGGCTGCCGTTTGTGCATCACCTATCCGGAGATCCTGGACATGCAGGTCACGGCGATCATTGAGGCCGCGATCAAGTGTGCCAAGGAAGGTATCAAGGTTTATCCGGAGATCATGCATCCGCTGACGATCGACAAGAAGGAGCTCCAGATACTGGAAACTCAGACCCGCGCCATTGCGGACCGGCTTATAAAGGAAGCGAAAGTGAAGCTGTCCTACATGGTCGGTACCATGATCGAGATCCCGCGCGCGGCACTGCTGGCCAATGAGCTCGCCGAAGTGGCCGAGTTTTTCTCGTTCGGCACCAACGACCTGACCCAGATGACTCTGGGGCTCTCCCGCGACGACGCTGGCCGGTTCCTGCCGGTCTACGTGGCGGCGGAGAAGGAAGGCGGCAAGGCCATATTCAAGGCCGATCCTTTCCAGAGCCTGGACCAGAACGGCGTTGGGCTTTTGGTAAAGTATGGTATCGAGCGTGGCCGTAGCACTCGTCCGAACCTGAAAGTCGGCATCTGCGGCGAACATGGTGGCGAGGCTGATAGCGTGAAGTTCTGTGTGCGGGCCGGGATGAACTACGTGTCCTGCTCGCCGTATCGTGTGCCGATCGCGCGTTTGGCGGCGGCGCAGGCTGCGGTGGAAGACAAGAAGGCTGGTAAGGGCAAGAAGGCACCGGCCAAGAAAGTCGTGAAAAAAACAGGCAGAAAATAACAAACTCGTGTAAAATAACCGGGCGCGTTCAGGGGGTACCTGGGCGCGCCCGGTATTTGTTCGCAGCAGCTGTCGGGCTGTGATAATCGGTTAGGGCAGACCGTCTAAAAAACTGCTGTATATCTTATGGATTCAATCCGAGCATATCTGAAAGATGTCCGCCCGATCGCGCTATTGACCGCCGAAGAGGAGGTCGATCTAGCCCGCAAGATCCAGAAGGGCGACAAGGAATCCCGGGACAAGATGATCCGGGCCAATCTGCGACTGGTCATAAGCATTGCCAAGCGTTATACCAACCTCGGCATACCTTTAAGCGATTTGATCGAAGAAGGTAATATTGGCCTAATGCGCTCCGTCGACAAGTTTGATCCGGAGAAGGGGTATCGTTTTTCCACCTACGCTGCCTGGTGGATCAAGCAAGGCATTTCGCGTGCTATTATTGACCAAGGCAAGATGATACGTGTGCCGGTCTATATGAACGAAGAGATCGTGCGCTACAAGAAAGCGGTAGAGAGTCTGACCCACAAGCTGGGTCGCAAACCGCAGTATGGCGAAGTTGCCAAGCGTTTGCAGACCAAGGTTGACAAGGTTCGGGACTTGGATCAGGCCATTACGAAGATGGCCAGCCTGGATGCGCCCATCGGCGAAGATGGCGACGGTCAGGTTAAAGATATCATTGAAGACGAAAGCCTGGGGGCTCCGGATGACCAGCTGGAAATATTCCTGAACAAGGAGCGCGCCCAAAGTATACTTTGTAATTTGAATGATCGTGAACGGCAGATCATCGAGATGCGTTTCGGTATCGTCGATGACGAGCCGAAAACGTTGGCGGAGATCGCGGAGGTCCTGGGCGTGTCGCGCGAACGCGTACGTCAGTTGGAGTCCGCTATTATTAAAAAACTGCGGCTAATTGCCGAGGCACAGGAAAGTGGAAAACTGAATGAATCCAGCGTCCAGGAAGAAACCAACGCGTAAGGAGAGACGTCCTTTATATGTTCTTATCATCCCTCGCTTTGAGGATTTGGGCAATTCCTTCTATGCCGGCGAGGTTACAAAGGGAGTAAACCTGGCGGCCAGCCGTCTGGACGTCGATGTTCTGGTTCATTTTACCGAACGCAAGGATCATTCTAGCTGGCTGGCTGGCAGTTTGACCGACCCGTTTTTTGTGGACGGGATTTTGTTTGCCGATATCGACCGCGACTGGGAAGTTGTGAAAAGGGCTATACATAGCGGCATGCCGACCATGGTTCTGAATAACGCCACCCCGGAACCCTTCAATTGCATTGCTATTGATAACAGACAGGCCGCCAAGGAAGCCGTGCAATATCTGCTCGGCCGTGGCCATACCCGTATTGCGCACATTGCCGGTGACCTTAATACGCAGGCCGGACAGGACCGTCTGGAAGGGTATTATGAGGCCTTGTCCGGAGCCGGTATTCCCAAGGACAAGCATTTGGTCAAAAAGGGCGGATTCCTTCGCACTCCGGCCCGCACGGCAGCCCAGGCTTTATTGGGTGCTGACAAGCGTCCGACCGCCATCTTTGCCGCCAGCGACCTCATGGCTTTGGAGGTTATTAATTTGGCCAAGAACAGTGGGCTCAAGATACCGGAGGATATCTCGGTTGTCGGCTTTGATAATAATATGTCGACTATTGAGAGCACGGTGAGGCTGACTACTTTTGAGCAGCCGATAACAGATATGGCCCGGTTGGGTCTGGAGAATCTTTACCAGATGAGCCTGGGGCTGGCTAGACTACCGGTCAAGATCACTTTAGGGGCCAAGTTTGTCCAGGGGAAGACTGTTGCGGAGAGTAAGTAAGGGGTGCTTATGGCCAAGATGGATTTGAAGAAGTTTATTCGCGACATACCCGACTTTCCCAAGAAAGGCATAATTTTTAAGGATATCACCACTCTTTTGAAGAGTGATAAGGCCTTGCGGGCGTCAATTGAAGCCTTGGCGGGGCAGTTTGCCAAGTCCAAGGTCAAGTATGTGGTGGCCGTGGAGTCGCGCGGTTTTATTTTTGGTACTGCTTTGGCCTATAAGTTGGGAGTAGGTTTTATTCCGGTACGCAAGAAAGGGAAGTTGCCGGCGCGGACGCGGGCGGTATCTTACGAGCTGGAATACGGCACGGATACGCTGGAGATCCATGAGGACGCGCTTAAGAAAGGTGACAAGGTGGTCATTATCGACGACCTTTTAGCTACCGGCGGAACAGTTTCAGCCGTCGCGAAGCTGGTGGACGGGATGGGTGCGAAGATCGCTGGTATAGGTTTTGTTATTGAACTTTCTTTCCTTAACGGCCGCGACAAGCTAAAAGGATATCCGATCTTTTCGGTTGTTCAATATAGCTGATGCGCCAATAGTTCGTGTCCATTCTTTTTGCTATTGTGTGGAGCCGGAGCGGTAACGCCGAACGGCCAGATTACCGGAACAAATAATCAGAGCTTTCAGATCGTGGAATTTTATCCTACGGAGTCGTTCTGAGATGGTAATGCTCGGGTTTTCAAATAGTTTTGCAGGCCGGCATTTATGTCGGCCTGTTGTTTGTTTTAGGCGAAATGGTTGCCAGTCATTCTGTGTAGCTATGGCATTCTTGCTGGGGGCTGTGTTTCTGGCGGGCTGCACAAAGGCGCCTGATGCTAAAGCCGTAGATGGCGGCTCACAGGGGCAGTCCTCCGGGGTGGCTGTTTCGCAGGGAAAGCCGGTCGAGCCTAAAGTTATGGGCTGGATGGCTGAGGCCGAAGACCTAAAGGCCAAAGGCCGTTTTGCCGAGTCCGTATCAGTATATGAGAAGGTTATCAAAGAGCGTCCGGATTTGGCCGAGCCGTATTTCAGGTTAGGGGTCTTATTCTTTAATCTCGGGCTCAGTTCTAAATCAGAAGAATATTATCTGAAGGCCATAGAAAAGGACTTTAGAAATCCGGAAATATATTTTCATCTCGGCTATATTAAGGAAAGCGAAGGGAAGTCGCAGGAAGCATTAGAGTGGTATCTGAAGGCTGAAGAGAAGGGTGTTGGCAGCGCAGAGCTGTACTTCAACATAGGCAATGTTTTTGTCAGGCTGGGCAACCAGGATCGGGCGGTTGATTATTACAAGAAGGCTATCAGCGTGAATCCTGGCCATGTCGACGCTTTCATCAACCTGTCGATCATTTCTTTTCAGAAGGCTCAATTTGCTGATGCGTCTTTTTATCTGGATAAGGCGCGAGAGCTGGGTTATGTTCCGCCTCCGGATTATCTCAATGCGTTGGCAAGCAAGGCGATGGGGAAGTAGTGATGCGGACTTGATGCTTTGTTTATATATTGTGCTTTTTATATGCCCCCGTAGCTCAAATGGATAGAGCACGGCTCTCCTAAGGCCGCCGTGGCCGTTCGATTCGGCCCGGGGGCGCTCTTCTGTGTAAGCCGGTAGCGACTTAATTGTCGTTGCCGGCTTTGTTATTAATATATAGTAAGAAAATATTGGGAAAATTGATTGACACTTCTTATTGGGGCATGGCAAAATAGCCCCGTTCTTAAACCCTAAGATGTTCCCAGTCCGACCAGGAAAGGGGGGATAAAACGAAACGTAGTTCTGACTAGGGTCCGGGGGCGTCGTTTATAGGGATAAATGTAAATAACTAGGCAATATAAAGTACTAGATAACTATTATATTAATTTTCACAAGGAGAAGAACATGGTTAGAAAGATGATGCTAGCAGTGGCAGCGGTGGCGCTTTTGGCGGCCCCGGCTTTCGCTGCGGTACAGAACGTCAAGGTTGGCGGGTCACTCACGACCACCGCGATCCTGGACAAGAACGTCGTTTCTGGTGGTGTTAGTTCAGATGTCAGAGGTAGCGATATCCTGGCACAGACCACATTGGATGTGCAGGCCGATCTTACTGACAACGTCTCTACCAATGTCGGTTTGATCAACGAGCGCCTCTGGGGCAGAACCAGCAGCACAGCTGATAGCGCTGCTAACACCGCTGTGGATCTGGAAACTGCTTACGTTACGTTCAAGGAGTTCCTCTATTCGCCTTTGACGTTGACGGTCGGTCGTCAACCTTTGGCCTACGGTAACAGCCTGGTCATTGGCAGCAACACTTTTGCCTCCAATCTTCCTGCGGCTTATCAGGGCTTCAGCAAGAAGGGCAACTTTGATGCCGTTAAGGCGGTGCTGAGCTACAACCCGTTGACCGTTGACTTGTTCGCTTCACGCATTTACAACAAGAACACGGCCATTGCTGCTAAAGGTAACAATGATAATATCAACCTCTATGGTTTGAACGCCAATTACAAAGTAGGCGACCAGATGAACACCGTGGTCGAAGGCTATGTGTTCGCCAAGATGGATGATTCTATCAAGACATACAGCGCTGCAGATAATGTCAAGTCTCAGGATACTTATGTTCCTGGTTTGCGCGTCAGCACCAACCCGATCGAGGGCTTGAATGTTCAGTTGGAGGGCGCGTACGAAATCGGCCATATTAACAATAATACCTATGGTCTTACACCTGCCCAGGCTCAGCAGGCTTTGAGCGCCTATGCGTTCCAGGGTATCGTTAACTATGCGCTGCCTGTCATGAAGGATATGAAGCCGGTGGTTTCTGCTGGTTACAAGTATCTTTCAGGAGATAAAGTAGCGACAGGCGTTGCTGGTGTGAATCAGAAGACCAGTCATACGTGGGATCCGATGTTTGAGAATCAGGACAATGGTCGTATCTATGACTCTCTCGGACTCTCGAACACCAATGTTCAGTTGGCGAAGCTCGGTTTTGAGATCGCCCCGATGAAGGACGTGACAACTGCATTGTCCTTGTCTGGTGTGTGGAAGGCTGGCAAGGGTGCGTATGCAGACGATGCTACCAATTCCAGCAAGTATCTGGGGAGCGAGTTGGATGCCGATGTAACTTATGCGTATACCGAGGATGTGAAGATCGGTCTGAGCGCCGGCACGTTCCTGACCGGCAAGAATTTTCTTGCTCCGGGTACGAGCGCAGAGAACAACAAGAATGCTAGCCAGCTTCTCACTAGCGTTAGCGTTGCTTTCTAATAGAACGTAAATTATCATGTATCAGAAAGCCCCGAGGAAACTCTCGGGGCTTTTTTATTTTTGTGGAACCCTGGCCTTGACGACTGCGGGTGGCGGGATGGCGCGGTGTCATGGTAATGGCAAAGGTTGTATCACTGGAGAATGTTGATGATGTTGTGTTTCTCTCCATGCAGGTATTTTGTGTGGGCTGCTTCCGTCGGGAAGTAGTTTATATATGTCGTAAAATTTTTTAAATATTGATTTCATTATTATTATTAATTAGATATTATGAATTCGACTCAAGAGGCAAATGGGCTGTTATAAATCCTTCGATATGTTACGGGCTTGATCCCGTTAGCAGTTGGCAGTATGACCCGCGACGAAATTTACGACCATCTAGCAAAAGTTTATCTGGGAAAACGCGAGAGTGCCGTCGAGCTTAAAAGCTCGGGCAACAAATCGCACGTGTGGCTTGTTATCAATATTGTCACGACGGCATTTATTCTGGCGAGTATTGTCTATGGTCTTACCGCGTTCTTTGCCAAGCGTAACGACGAGTTGAAGAGCCGGATCATTTATGCTTTGAATAATTCTCCGATCCGTTTGGCCTATGCGGTAGGCGGCGAGTATCCGCAGGTCAAGGACTTGACTATCGAGATGCCGCGGGTGGATGTTTCCAAGTTCACGCGTATGAATTTGTCGATGAAGGGGCAGGAGGGTGGCAGCCCCGGCGTGATCAAGGTTGTGCTGACCAATGACAAGCTGGAAAGAGCTTCGTATTATTTGCAAGGCATCAAGGAACGTTGGCAGGAATATTCGGTATCTTTCGAAGAATTGAATTTGACTGACTGGAAGACTCTAAAAGAGATTTCCTTCGTGGTAGAGGCTTGGAACGCTGACAAACCAAAAGGTGCAGTGTTCATCGATAACATAGGCTTTTCAAACTAAATGGGGGCAAGGGCAATGAAAATCATTTCAATCGCGAACCAGAAGGGCGGCTGTGGCAAGACCACGACGGCAATAAACCTGGTGTCGGCATTGGCTGGTAACGGCAGGCGAACGCTTTTGATTGATATGGACCCTCAGTCCCACGCTACGCTGGGTTTGAACCGGGACGACCAAAACAGCTTGTACAACGTCATCTCCCGTATTACGCCGCGCAAGCTGGGCATACGTGACATTATCCAGCGTGTTGAAAAGAATTTCGACATTGTGCCGTCAAACGTTCTGGTTGGGACGCTGGAGCAAGAGCTGGCTGACGAGATCGGCCGGGAAATGAAGATGGCCGAGATTGTTGATAGTCTCCGTCCTGATTATGATTATATAGTTATAGATTGTCCACCCAGCCTGGGGTTCCTTACGGTGAACGCCATCCGCGCCAGCGACGAGGTTATAATACCGGTGGAGACCAGCCGTTTTTCAATGCAAGGCGTTGAGCATATTATGGACATCATCAACTTGATACGCGACCGTCTGAACCATCATGTGATCTCGCGTGTCTTGATCACCATGTTTGATTCGCGTCTGCGGCATTCTTTCAGCATGCTGGCAAAGATGAAGTCGGAGTTTGGCGAGAAGATCCTCGGAACGATCATTCACGTCAACGTCAAGCTCAAGGAGTCGGCGGCGGAAGGTTCGCCAGTGATCAACTATGACAAGTACTGCCGCGGAGCCAAGGATTATTTCAGTCTCGCCAAGGAGCTCATCGCTATTGAAGAAGGGCGTAGTGGGGCGGCTGAGACTGCAGAATTTTCACAGAAGATGAAGGATGTTATTAAGAAGGAGTCCGAGAGCTTGGTTTATACGACGTTCTCCCTTCTTGCGCCTGCGGCCCAGTCGGTATACCTGGCAGGTTCTTTTAATGATTGGTCGTTAAACGATGGTGGTCGCATGAGCAAGTCGGATGATGGCCGCTGGATGATACGTCTTCCGTTATCGTCTGGTCAGTACCAGTATCAGTTTGTTGTTGATGGACGCTGGCAGCCAGACCCGGAGAATGCGTCAAATGTTTCGAACGGGTTCGGGGATATGAATTCGGTCATCAAGGTCGGAGCTAATGGATAACGGGCAGGGCAAGTTATTTAAGACCGTTGATGAAAACAAGGTATACGCCTTTATCTCCTATATTTCTATCCTCTGTGCTGTTCCTTTGATCCGCAAGAAGGATAATCTTTTCGTGCAGAGCCATGCTAGGCAGGGTTTGGCCTTATTCCTGTGTGAGTTTGTAGCCTTTCTTTTGACCATAATACTGCCATGGCTTTTGCGGCCTTTTTTGTTTATATTCGGCCTTCTTGCATTGTGGGGTATGGTTAATGCCCTAAAAGGTGAGCAGGTTGAATTACCCCTTCTACATGAACTGTCGAGGCGTATTTCATTATAGTTTAGGGTAAATTAAAGCGTTTGGTCTTTATTTGATGGCTGTGTTATATTTATCCTGTAAAGGGGTGTTATGGGTTTATTGCGGAACTTCCTCAGACAGGGAAAAGCACAGGCGTTGATTGAGTATTTATTGCTAACTATTGTTGTGGTTTTTGTTGTTATATCTTTGTTTGTGAATCCTACCGCGCCTCCGCACAACGTTATTAATGGCATTTTACAAGATCCGATCTATATGATTTATGCCAGCAGACAACAAATTAAAATCAATTAATTATTGCTTTCTTTATTGTTAGTAGCTTTCCTCCTGTTTTAATCCGGCAGTCTTTCTGAAAATTATTATGTTAAGGTTTGGATATTGTCAACGTGCTAGTTTTACGATTCAAGCAATAGTTGTTCTTCTTCTTGTACAAGAGGCGGGGCCTGTATTTTCTGACGATGCGGCTGCGCGGCCAGCTGCCATAGAAGTGATCGTGCGTGGAAAGATATTTTCTTCCGTTGATGAATATGCCAATGCCAGATTGAAGAAGGCGGCTTTGGCGATCGAACGACGAGGCGTCCCGTGGGCGGCGCAGTCTGGCGTGTCTTTGCCGGAGAGCTTATTGCCAGTTGGGCATAGTGGCGGGCCGGTAGTGGAGACAGTGCCTGATATGCTGCAAGGTTTGAGCGGCGGCATAGAGGATAGTGGGTGGAAGACGGTTTGGCTGGATAACAAAGGACATCCTCGAGAGAATGGGAAGTCTTCGGCGACTAGGACGGCAGTTGGCGCGTTGGAAAGCGGTGCGTCCGTTGTGCCGGCTGGAGCGGATATCTCTGGGGATGATGTGGCTGTAGTTAGGGTGTTAGGAGTTTCCCCTTCCATGAGCACTTTGGTCAAGGACTTTGAGAAAGTGACTGCGGTGAAGGGGGCTGGGGCCGATGTGATCAAGTTCAATACTGAAGATGAATTGGGAGAGTACTTACGCAGTCAAGCGTCCGGTCAGGAAGGGCCATTATTAATACTTTCATCTCATAATAGAATTCGACTAATGGGATTGAAGCCGGCGAGTACAGTGGATTTGGGCAAATAGCAAAGTTAGGTGAGTTGGGCCGCGGACATGTCCGGATTAGTCCTTGACTTGGTTCCACCCCCTAGGTATAATTACGCCCATTAAAAACAAAGGGAAAGAATAAGTATTAATTTCTTTACAGGAGGAAGTACAGTTGGGTTTATTTAAAGATAAGAAAGTTGAAATCGTACGTAATTTCAAGGTGCATGCCAAGGACACGGGTTCGCCTGCGGTACAGATTGCTCTTCTCTCGGAGAGGATCAATTACCTGAACGAACACTTCAAGGTTCACAAGAAGGATCATCATTCCCGCCGCGGTCTTCTGCTTATGATCGGCCAACGTCGACGTCTTTTGGCCTACCTCAAACAGCAGAACCCCCAGCAGTATGAAGAGACGATCAACAAATTAGGTTTACGCAAATAATAAGGAAAAACAGATGACAATAGCACGTGTGGAAGTTCCGTACGGGGCCCATAAGTTGACGATTGAAACGGGCAAGTACGCGAAACAAGCCAACGGCGCCGCATGGGTTACGTGTGGCGGTACAGTTGTTTTGGTCACGGCCTGTATGGCCAAGAAGATCCGTGAAGGGATTGATTTCTTTCCGTTGACAGTGGAGTATCAGGAGAAGACGTATTCGGCCGGTAAGATCCCCGGTGGATTTTTCAAGCGCGAAGGCAAGCCGACTGAGAAAGAAATTCTGACTTCACGGCTCATTGATCGTCCCATACGTCCGCTTTTTCCGGAAGGTTTGATGAACGAGGTGCAGATGGTGGCAACAGTCCTGTCGGCCGATAACGAGGTTGATCCGGACGTGTTGTCTATTGTTGGTGCTTCTGCGGCTTTAATGGTATCTGATATTCCTTTTGACGGTCCGATAAGCGCCGTCAGAGTTGGTTTAGTGAATGGCGAATTTCTGGTTAATCCGACTTATGCCCAGCGTCAAGAGAGCGATCTGGATTACATCATAGCCGGGGATGCCGATGGTATTGTTATGATCGAGGGGGACGGCAAGGAAGTGCCGGAGGCCCGGATCAAGGAAATGCTGGCTTTTGCCCACAAGGCGCTGCAGGCTTCTAGAGAAGTCCAGAAAGAGCTGCAACGTCAGGTTGGTCAGTCAAAGATGCAGGTCAAGACCGTGGTTCTTCCTCCGGCTTTCATCGAGAAGGTGAAATCGGTGGCTGCTGGCCGTTTGGCCGAGGTTTATAATGGGATCAAGGATAAGCAAGAGCGCGAAGAGAAGTTGAACGCGCTGTTCGCTTCTTTGGTTCAGGACATGACAGTCTACGCCGATTTCAAGAAAGGCGATGCCGATATTAGCGAGAACGACGTCAAGAGCGTATTCGAGCTTATGCAGTACGAAGTTGTGCGCAGCAATGTTTTCGACAAGTCATTACGCGCTGATGGCCGCGGTCTCAAGGAGATTCGCCATATCTCTGCCGAGGTAGGCGTCCTGCCGCGTACACATGGCAATGGTATTTTCACGCGCGGACAGACACAGAGTCTGGCAACGGTTACTCTTGGCACCAAGATCGATGAGCAGATGATCGAGGCCATCGAGGGGACCAGCTACCGCAAGTTTATGTTGCATTACAATTTCCCACCTTTCTCTGTCGGTGAGACCAAGCCTATGCGCGGTCCCGGCCGTCGTGAGATCGGCCACGGAGCCCTGGCGCATCGCGCACTGGAGGCGGTGGTGCCAGCTGAGGATGATTTCCCTTATACTATACGGGTGGTTTCCGAGATACTGGAATCCAACGGTTCGTCCAGCATGGCTACTGTCTGCGCCAGTACTTTGGCATTGATGGATGCGGGCGTGCCGCTCAAGGCCCCAGTGGCGGGCATTTCGGTAGGGCTTATTTCCGACTCCAAGCGGGCAGTGCTTATTACCGACATTCAAGGCATGGAAGACCATTTCGGCGATATGGATTTCAAGGTCGCCGGAACCAAAGCGGGTATCACAGCGATACAGCTGGATCTCAAGATCCGCCATATTTCGGTGGAGCTTTTGGGTCAGGCGATTGACCAAGCCACGGAGGCGCGTCATTATATTCTGGGCGAGATGACTAAGGTCATCGCAGCTCCCAGGGAGAAGATCTCGGAATATGCGCCGCGCATCGCGACCATACAGATACCTCAGGACCGTATCGGCGAGGTTATCGGACCCGGAGGCAAGACCATTCGCATGATCATTGAGACGACCGGGGCTACCGCCATCGACATCGACGATGACGGCAAGGCGTTTATATCCGCCC
>JAAXVU010000007.1 GCA_013335325.1 Candidatus Omnitrophota bacterium
CGCCGACAGCCACGATCTGGCGGATAGCCTCGTCGATACAGGAGGCCGCCATCCAGTAAGGGTCGAGCTTGCCGAAGCGCGGATTGATACCGTTGGAGACGGCCAGACCGCGGTTCGAACCCAGACGTGGACGGATGACGCTCGCGTCCGACGGTCCGTCGCAGGCGACACCCGAGAAAGGCTTGATCACGCTTCCGCCCTGGACCTCGTGGTCGTAACGGCGTACCACGGCCTCCTTCGAGCAAACGTTAAAGTCGGAAAGGATCTTGCGGACCGCCGAGTCGAAAGTCCTGGGGCAAGCAAAGTCCGGCTCGCGGTGCTTGGGCTGCGCCCAGACCGCTTCCTTGACGATACGCGGGACACCGTCGTGCATAAACTGCATATCGAGGTCCGCCACCTGGACGCCGTTAAACAACAGCTCCAGCCGTCCGGTGCCCGGATAAGTGCCGATCACGGCCAGCTCGACGTTCTCGCCGGCAAATATCTCTTTGATCCGCTCGAGCCGGGCAGGCGGCACGGCCAGAACCATGCGCTCCTGCGACTCGGAGATCCATATTTCGGTATAGTTCAGACCCTGATATTTAAGCGGCACCTTGTCGAGTTCGACGCGCGCACCGAGCTCGGTGCCCATCTCGCCGACAGCGCTGGAAAGCCCGCCCGCGCCGCAGTCTGTTACCGCGCTGTAAAGCCCCTCATCGCGCGCCTGCAAAAGCACGTCCAGGACCTTCTTCTCCTCGATCGGGTTGCCGATCTGCACCGCCCCCGAGGAGACGACTTCCGACTCGTGCGTCAGCTCACCCGACGAGAACGTTGCACCGTGTATGCCGTCACGGCCGGTCCGGCCGCCGCATACCACTATGAAGTCGCCCTTCCGGGCGGCCTTCTTCTCCTTGCCCCGCGGGATGATACCGACGTTACCGCAGAAAACCAAAGGATTGCCCACGAAATGCGGGTCGAATGCGATCGCCCCATTCACCGTCGGAATACCCATCTTGTTGCCGTAATCCCTGACCCCGCCCACCACGCCCTTCATCACGCGCCGTGGATGCAAGGCTCCCTGCGGCAGCTGGTCGGCAGGAAAATCCGGCTGGGCAAAACAGAATACGTCCGTATTGCAGACCGGCTTGGCGGCCAGCCCGGTACCCAAAATGTCCCGAATAACTCCGCCGACGCCGGTGTTGGCACCGCCGAAAGGCTCCAAAGCCGACGGATGGTTGTGCGTTTCGACCTTGAAACAGACGTCGAACTCTTTATCAAACTTGATTATCCCGGCGTTGTCGTGGAACACCGACACGCACCAGGGTTTCTTCAGGGAATACGTCGCCTTGACGATGGTGGACTTTAACAGGTTGCGGATCTTCTTGGTGGTCTTCTTGCCCTTGGCCTTGACGGTGTAACTTATGTCGCCGCGGAAAGTCTTGTGGTTGCAGTGCTCGCTCCAGGTCTGGGCGATGGTCTCGAGTTCGACATCGGTAGGCTCGCGCTTGAGGCCGGCAAAATATTTCTGGATAGTCTTCATCTCGGCCAGGTTCAAATACAACTGCCCCTGCCGGGAAAGCGCCAAGAGGGCCTTGCCGGATAGTCCGGACATCTTAACGCGCACCACCTGCGGCGCCGCCTGTCCGACGGTCGCCAGCGCCGACGGCTTAAAAGCGCTCTGCGGGTCGCGAACAGCATGCTGGATAAGCTTGTTCATCAAGGCTTTGTCCTTGATAAGCTCAAGCTCGCGCGGAGAAACATCGCCTTCCAGCACAAACTGCCGGGCCGTACGAACCGCCGTCACCCCCGTTATGCCGAGGTCACGGATGCCCTTCAGTGTCGAAGCCTCGACCGGATCCATCACGCCGGGGTTATAAGCCACCTCGACCACATGCGCGTCTTTGGCGCGGACAAAAGCGTTCGCAAAAGGTTTGTCGGAGAAACGGAATTCCTGCACCACGGGGTCCACCAAAAGCTGGCCGGCTATCAGCTCCACCTGGCCCGCAGAAAGGTCCCCTTCCAGGGTAAATACCTGCACCATCCGCACCGCGTGGACAGCATTTATCCCCAGGTCCAGGATGTCGCGCTGTACGCCGCTCCCGGCCGAATCGAAAACCCCGTCTTTGTCTTTGATTTCTACACGCCAGATCATGATAAGAAGAAAAAAGGTGGTTGATCCTCGTCGGCAAGTTGCTGCTCCAGGACTTGCCTCCCACGACCAGCCACCTGCAACTTGTTATCCTTATTTACCTGTGACCCTCTTCAGGACTTCCTGGTACCCTTCCTTGATATTGCCGAGGTCGTTACGGAAACGGTCCTTATCCAGACGGTTACCGGTCCCCACTTCCCACAAACGGCAGGTATCAGGAGAGATCTCGTCGGCGAGCAGAATTTCGCCCTTGTGCCGACCGAACTCCAGCTTAAAGTCGATAAGTTCAATGTTCAAGGCCAAAAAGAACTTTTTCATCAGTTCATTGACCTGTAAAGTCAGCCGCTTGATGGTGCGCAATTCTTCTTCGGTGGCGAGACCCAGTGCGATCACATGGTCGTCGTTCATCAAAGGGTCGTTGAAGGAGTCGTTCTTGTAGCACAGCTCCAGAATGGGCCGGGCCAGGTGCCGGCCTTCCTGCACGCCGTAATTACGGCACAGGGACCCGGCGGCACGGTTGCGGATTATCACCTCGATCTGCACGATCTGCACTTTCTTGACCAGCATCTCCCGCTCCGAGAGCTTCTTGACCAGGTGGGTCGGGATGCCGTTCTGCGCCAGGAACTCAAAGACCTTGCAGGAGATCGAATTGTTCATGACCCCCTTCTCGTCTATGGTGCCCTTCTTCTTGGCGTTGAATGCCGTCGCGTCATCCTTGAAATACTGGATGACTGTATCCGGATTATCGGTGGCGTAAAGTATCTTGGCCTTGCCTTCGTAGAGCTTCTCGCGCTTTTCCATTCTGGCTGCTCCCTGTTCTTTAACTATCCGAAATTACTTGATCCCCACGCGCTTAAAGATGTAATCCCGATGCTTGATGTAATACTTGATGTCGAAACAGGCATCGATCTCATTCTTCGTCATGTACTTGCGCACCCGGCGGTCGCGCGACAGCACGTCGCGGAAGTCCGACGTTTCCTGCCAGACCTGCATGGCACAGCCCTGGACGATCTCGTAGGCCACCGAACGCGGCAGGCCCTTCTTCATCAGCTCCAGGAGGCAGCGCTGCGAGTATATAAGCCCACGGGTCTTCTGCAAGGACTCGATCATATTTTTCGGGTAGACCAGTAATCCGTCGACGATAGGAATGAACTTGTTAAGCATATAATCCAGCGCAATGGTGGAATCCGGCAATATTACGCGCTCGGCGGAACTATGGCTGATGTCGCGCTCATGCCAGAGGGCGATATCATCGAATCCGATCATAGCATTAGCTTTCAATATACGGGACAGACCGCAAATGCGTTCGCACGTGACCGGATTACGCTTATGCGGCATGGCCGAAGAGCCTATCTGGCCCTTGAAGAAAGGTTCCTCCACTTCCAGAACCTCGGTCTTCTGCAGAAGACGGATCTCGGTCGCGAATTTATTAAGAGAAGCGCCAACCAGCGCCAAAACGTTCAGATAGTTGGAATGATGGTCGCGCTGTATGACCTGGGTGGCGATGTTGGCAGGCTTCAGGTTCAACTTCTGGCAGACATATTCTTCTACAGCCGGATCGATATTGGCATATGTGCCCACCGCTCCGGAAAGCTTGCCGACGCGCATGTCCTCGGCCGCCGCTTCCAGACGGGCCAGGTTACGGCGCATTTCATCGTACCAAAGAGCCAGCTTAAGCCCGAAGGTCATGGGCTCGGCGTGGACGCCGTGCGTTCTGGCTATGCAAACTGTATCCTTGAATTTCTTGGCTTTATCCTTGAGGACGGTCAGGAGCTTCTTGGTGTCGCTTATGAGTATCTCGGAAGCTTCGCAACATTGGACCGATATGGAGGTGTCGAGGAGGTCGGATGAGGTCATCCCCATGTGAAGGTATTGCGCCTCGGGTCCCAGATTCTCGCCGACATTCTGGATGAACGCCACGACGTCATGCTTGGTGCGTTCTTCTATGCGCTTGACTTCATCCAGGTCAAATTTTGCATTCTTCTTTATCTTTTCGAGAGCCGGCTTGGGGATCTTCCCCAGGTTACACATGGCCTCACAGGCCAGGACTTCGATCTGCAGCATGATCTCAAGCTTACGCTGCTCGGACCAAACGCGCCCCATTTTTGAAAGCGTGTACCTATCGATCATACGGCCTCTCCTTTTGTGAATTTAATACGAAAAATTAACCTGCTTAAAGAGGCCTTAATATAACAAAGAAGATGCTCAAAATCAAATTAAATTTGGCCGCAAGGCCATAAGGCATTGCGATATAAGCACTTACGCACAGCGCAGCGGCAGCGTAAAGCAAAACCGGCGACATTAATAATGCCGCCGGTTTTAGTAATCAATCATGACCAAGAGATCGGTCAGGGCTTGACCGGTTGAGATGAACCGCCCGTCTTCTGCAAGCCATTAGCCAGTTCCTGCATATGCGCTTCAAAATACTTGGCGCTAACTTCCACACTTTCGCTCATAAGTGCCGGGATCGTGTCTATTAACTTACGCCCCACCGGGGTCGAATAGAAATCAATTAGCGTCTTCAGTTCCGCCTCGCTGAAGTGCTTGTCATAAATAGGTAAAAGCGCCTGAATGATGTCATCCACCTTGATGGCTTTCTGAAAGCTATCTGCCTGCTCGGGAGTCATGGACTTCATCATCTGGCTAAAGTTGGCAGACATCATCCTTTTGGTCCCGAAAACATCAATAAACTTCAGGATCAATTGTTTCTTGTCCCCCTCCGAGGAAGTTGCAGCTTGCGGCACTGGGGCCTCAGGTGCCGCCGGTCCTTCCTGCGCGACCTGTGCAGCCTGTTCGGCCGGAGCGTTCACAACCGGCGCCGCAGGAACTTCCGCCGACGGGGCCGGAGCCGCTGTGGTAGCGGCCGGTGGATTGGAGCTACCAGCAACAGCCGCCGCTGGTTCCGCCGACACTACTGACGCGGCAATGGCCGCCGGCTCACTTTTCGCCGGAACAGTCGCCGCGGCCTCCTCGCCCTCCACCCTGTCAAGCTCATCATTGTAATAGGTCAAAGTCACGCCACTCACTTCGATCTTCACATTATCCGCCGTCCGTTCCAGCAACTTGCCGGAAACAGACGAACCATTCTTAAGGTACACGGTAGCCGCCTGGGCCGAGCCGCAAACCATCGCCAAAGCCAAAACCAACCAAACTCTTCTCAACATGCCTGCCTCCTAGGTTTGAATATTTTGATTGTATTCCTTTCGGCCCAGCAAGCAATCTTTTTATCCCGGATTTTGCAGCGTGTCGTCCGCAAGGAACCCCCGCCAACGTGCACGTTCATAAAATCGTCTTTCCGCAACAGTCGTGATTATGCTAACATAACTTCCATGTTAAACCTGCTCCGACAAAAAATCGACGCCAGCATAGTATCCTTTCTGAACCGCATCGAGAAAGAATACCGGCTGCATCTAGTTAACCCGATCCTCTACCAAAGCATTCGCGAATTCTCCCTGCGCAAGGGCAAACGTATCCGCCCGCTCTTGCTCATTCTGGCCTACCTGGGCTATTCCAAGAGACGGAAACCGCCACGTTCGCTTTACAACACCTCCACTTGTATAGAATTTCTGCACAACTTCATGTTGATACACGACGATATCATCGACTGCTCGGACCTGAGGCGCGGCAAGCCCACCATGCACCGGCTGCTCAGCAAAACTATACGTTGCCAGAACCCCGAAAAGCTGGGAGTCGACCTGGCGATCATCGCCGGCGACATTGTCTACGCACTGGCCATTGACGCCTTCATGTCCATTGAAGAAGCCCCGCTGCGCAAAGAACGCGCACTGAAATATTTCGTCCAGACCGCGGCCTTCACTGCCATGGGTGAATTTATTGATACCGTGCACGGAGTGGACAAGATACAGAACGTAAAGGAAGAGGACGTCTTCCTGAACTACTCACTGAAGACGGCACGCTATACGTTTGATTGTCCGCTGGTGACCGGCGCCATTCTGGCCGGCGCACCCGAGAAGGAGATCCGCCTACTGGCGGAGTTCGGCCTGCTGGTGGGCCAGGCGTTCCAGATCCAGGACGATATTATCGGCATATTCGAAACAGAAAAAAGCATCGGCAAATCCATACTGAGCGACTTGGCCGAAGGCAAGAAGACAATTCTGGTGGCCCACGCCTACGCCACCCTGCGAGGAGGACAGCGCCGGGAATTCCTGCGAATATTCAACAAGCCCTCCAAGACCTTAGCCGACCTCGAGGCAGTGCGCAATATCTTCCTGCAATCCGGCAGCCTGGAATATTCCCTCGAGGCAGTGCGGACACGCGTCATCAAGGCCGACGCGATCCTAAAGCGGCTTACCATCCGCGACAAATACCGCACCCTGATCGACGCTTCCCTGCTCAAACTCTTTCAGCAATCGCAAGTCGTCGCCGATCGTAACGGGATCAGTACCCGCATCCTCTGAAGAAACTCTGCAAACATAAGCACCAGCCGGATAGCAGCATATTCTTATCCAGCCTGACTTCTCGCAAAACCAAACAGGCTTGCTACTTGGCGCCCCACTGGCCATCTTCGTCCTGGACTTTCTCGCCGGACTCGGCCTTGTCCCGCTGGACCTTGGCGAAAACCTTCTCCACAGTGGACAATTCCGACCCGGGCAGTTCATTCTGGCTAACTATGGCCTGGTAAATGACCCGGCGGTCGGCATTCTCGGCTTCAGTGATCTCGCGGACTCCGGCGGAAGCATCCAAAGCTTTAACATATCCCCGGCTGGTCTCACCGATCGCGCCCTGTTTCTTAAACGACTTCAATTCCGCATAACGCGCCTTGCGGCCATCCAGCGCCGACTGGACTGCCGGCGTCATTTCCTTGATATCATAGGCGCCTGCCGCCATGACCGCGCTGCAAGCTGCCGCCAATATAAGTATGGACAATCCAAAAGCTTTCATAATATTACCTCCTGAAGTTATTGTTCGGATCACTGCCCTGTCCTGCTGACAAAGCCGACCGTTTCTTGTCGTCGGTTATTTCGCAGCCGCTGCGCCGCTTACCATATCCTCAATACCCGTCGCGGTCTTCTGCAGCCCATTTATGTCGATAGTAATGTGGGCGTTGATGGTGATCGGCCGGTTGGGATCGCCCACGGCTTTCACGGTGCATCCGGCGAACACTACCGCGCTCCACAGGAACAACAGACCTACCCGTTTTCGCAACATAAGTTCTCCTTGGTTTAAAGGCCCCCTTAAAAGACCGCCTTCGGCACCTGATGCCGATGCTTCATCTCCCCCTGTTAAGCCAATCTTTTCCAATGTTAAACAAAGACGGCCAGGTGCCGTCAGTATTAATATCGGGGGTCAAGTTAATTGCCAGGTTGGCCTTTCGGCTCCTAAGCCGCAATTCCCCACCGCAATGCCTGGGATCATCGCTGCGTATAGTCATCGTCAATAGTTCGACGGGAAACTGTCCGCCTTTGCGGATCAATGCCTCCAGCCGCTTCCGGTCGGGCAGCTGCGGCAGCACCTCAAGCAGGACCGCCAGAAGTGACGAGCTTACCTCGGTCCCTGCCGACATCGCAAACTCGCCTTCCAGACTGGAAAGTGTATCAGCCTTGCCGGCAAAACGCACGCGCCCGCCAGCCAGGCCCCGCAACTTATCGGCCACCTGCTCATTCCATTCCGCCAACCTGACAGTGTCCACTCCCTCCGCCGTGAAGTCAGCAGAATATTCCGTGCCGGAAGGAGCGACCTTCAGATCGCCCAGTAAAATACCATTGTACGCCTCTGCCCGGATGTCGCTAAGTGCCGTTCCGCCGATATCTTTACGCAACTTGAAAGCTACCTGACGCACCAACAGCTTGTCCCATGACATCCGGGATACCGTCACCGGCCCCTCGGCACTGACAAAATGTCTGGACTGAAAAAGGACAGACAGTTCCGTATCAAGGCCGTCGGCCTTGCCCGGCGGAAAATCGATCCCAGCATCCGAAGCCTTCACCACTAGCGCAGCCTGATCGCCCAGCAGGGCCTGCAGACCCGTGACCGTCAGCCGGCTTACCATGACGTGGCACTCCCGGCCTTTATATTTGATCCCCAGCCGCACATCGTCCCAGGCCAGATCTCCCGGCCATCTGAAACGTTGTTGCCGGGCCGACAGTGACGTCACCACTGCCTCCGGCAGCAAGCCAGGCAACTGCCGACGGGCCAGGTAGACGGTGAGCCAAGTCGAATTCAGCGCCCATCCGACCAATGCCGCCAGGAGACCCGCCATCAAGAATATCACTAACAACAGCTTACGCATGCACTGCCAATCTCCAGTTCATCACGAACATTGCTAATGCCTAAGGCAATTTCGCGCCAGGCAACCGGCTCCGACGGATATCAAACTATTCTGGCCGAGATCTCATCTAAAACCAGCCGCCCACGATCAGTTGTCCGGATGCGCCCGCCCGAATCTTCCAGCAAGCCCAGCTCAAAGAAACTTTCCAAAGCTTCCTTCCTGTCCTGCGGTAACTCGACGCCTATTTTACGCTCCAGGCTATCCAGGTCAACGCCTTCATTCATCCTGAGTCCGAACAGGAATATCTCCGTCAACCGCTCCACACCCTCCAACCTTTCTTCTCCGGCCAAAGCGCTACCCCGTTCGGCCATAAGACGCATATATAGAGGGAAAGTGTCGCCATTCCAGAACCGCCGGCCGGCCAGATGCGAATGCGCCGCCATGCCAAGGCCAATATATTCTCCGCCGCGCCAGTAGTTTATATTATGCACCGACTCGGATCCCGGACGGGCAAAGTTACTTATCTCGTACTGGCGCAACCCGGCCGTCTCCAACTTCCGACGGACCAGCTCGTAGGCGCCGGCCTGGGCGTCAGAGTCAACCGCCATCTTTCTGGCCTGAAACAAACTGCGATCTTCCACCGTCAGTGAATAGACTGACACGTGATCGCTCCCCAGCGCGATGATCTCGTCGACATCGCGCGCCAGCTCTTCCGCGGTCTGTTGCGGAAAACCATACATAAGGTCCACACTGACATTGCCAAAACCGAATGACCTGAGCAACCCGAAAGCGCGCAACGCATCCTGTCGCACATGCGCACGCCCCAGAAAGGCCAAGCGCTCGTCATTGAAAGACTGCACCCCCAGGCTGACCCGCGTCACTCCCAGTCCTGCCAGCTGCCCGGCTTTTTCCGGCGTCAAGCTTTCCGGATTGGCTTCAAAAGTTTTCTCGCAGATATCATCAAAACGAAAATTCAAAGCTATGTGCCGCCACAACTCCGCTATGCCATCGGACTCCAGGCACGAAGGCGTACCTCCTCCGATATATATTGAACCGACCGCTTGCCCGGCATAACCAGCGGCCTCACGGCCCAATTGTTGCAAATATTCATCGCTGCGTGAAAGCTGTCCAACCGCTGTCGCAAAAGAACAAAAGAAACATCTCTTCCGACAAAAAGGTATGTGGACATATAAAGCTGGTAAAATATTATCATCAATACGCATATTTATTAATTCTCGCATACCGACATTAAGCGCCCGGTTCAATACAGCACAATTCCCGACGGTAAAATCTCAAAAGGCAACAAATTATTGACCAAAAAATTTTGTAATATCTTTTTTATAATTTAGTCACTGTGGTATTATTTATTCAGAAGTAAAAATTAACCTGGAAAGGAGAATAAACCATGGCCACTAAGAAGAAAGCCGTAAAAAAGACCAAAAAGGTTGCCACAAAGAAGAAGAAGTAATTCTTCTGATCATTTAGATAAAAAACCCTCTGGCCAGTCGTGGCAGAGGGTTTTTTATTTGTTCGATTTTTCTGTAAAACAAAATCTCCATCCAGGCTCTCTCCTCCACCCTCACAATTTGATCTTGTCCCAACGGGTGCTGCCACCCGACAAAGGCGTCTCTATCGACCGGGACTCAAATTTTCCATTATGGTAAGCGATGTGTACTCTTTTGGGGGCAAAGTTACCGGCGATGTCATTGGAGGCCACTTCAAAATATACATACAGCCACGGATTCCGGTCGTAACCGTCCTCAACGCGCAGTTCCAAACGGTTAAGCAACGGCTGCCCCAGGTCCGCAAAGGCGGCCTCGGGCACCTTCAACCACTTCCCGCCCAACTTGAGCCTTATGCTGACGATCTTGAGCTTCTCGGGATCCTTGTTGGTCTTCACCTCGACGGCGATATCTCCGAAAGCCTTACCGGAGTCGGCCTGAACCGATACTTCATTAGGAATGACAGTCATTTCTTCTGTGGCCACTGCCGGAGATGTCATCGCGGGCAGCCAAAGCAACACGCCGGACGATAGCATCAGCCAAGATGACAGCACCGCACAGCTTGCAACCATACCGCCGGATCGTTCGCGAAACTTGCTCATACTTGCCCCCCCCTTGTTGCCAACAATCAAAAACATTAGCCCCCAGCCCGTCAGTTCCGGGCTGCTGCCCGGCCGGGATCCAGCTCCGGCCGCCTGCCAATTACGATACGGGCTGTATTCTAATCAAACGGCCACCGCTGGACAAGTGAAATAGAGACTGCTTGCTACACAATTCCCTGAAATAACCACGTCGAGAGATATCGCTCACCGGAATCCGGCAGGATCACAACGATCACCTTCCCGCGATTTTCCGGCCGGCGGGCAACCTCTAACGCCGCCCACAATGCCGCCCCGCAGGATATCCCGGCCAGAATACCTTCCGAACGGGCCAGCTGTTTGGCCACTGCGCCCGCATCCTCCGACCGCGCAGAAATGATCTCATCCAGAATACCGCGGTTCAGCACCGCCGGTACGAATCCGGCCCCGATGCCCTGGATCTTGTGCTGGCCCGGCTTGCCTCCGGCGAGGACCGGCGATTCCGCCGGCTCTACCGCCACGGCCTTGACCGCAGGCTTGCGCCGTTTCAACTCTTCGGCCACACCGGTGATCGTGCCGCCGGTACCAACTCCGGCCACTACTATATCCACCCTACCGTCGGTGTCGTTCCATATCTCCTCGGCGGTGGTCTTGCGATGGATCTCCGGGTTGGACGGATTGGCGAACTGCTGCAGCAAAACTGCGTTGGGCGTAACACGGGCCAGTTCTTCCGCCTTGCTGACCGCCCCCCGCATACCTTCCACCCCCGGCGTCAACACCAGCTGCGCCCCGAAGATCGCCAGTAGTTGCCGGCGCTCGATCGACATGGTATCCGGCATGGTCAATATCAATTTATACCCCTTGGCCGCTGACACAAATGCCAGCGCGATACCGGTATTACCGCTCGTAGGCTCGATGATAACAGAATCCTTGCGCAGCACACCGCGGCGTTCAGCATCCTCGATCATCGCCAGACCGATACGATCCTTGACGCTGGACAAGGGATTAAAGGCTTCCAGCTTGACCAGCACTTCCGCACCCAGCCCCTCGGCCATTCGATTCAGCCTGACCAGTGGCGTGTGCCCGATAGTTTTGGTTATGTCGTTATATATATTTCCCATAACTGCTTCCTTTCTGACCGCGATTACGCCTGGGCCAAGGCCTGCTCGATATCGGCGATGATGTCCTCAATGTGCTCGATCCCGATAGATAGACGAATAAAGTCCGGCGTAACACCGGTCGCCAGCTGCTCTTCGGCTGTTAGCTGCTGATGGGTTGTCGTCGCCGGATGTATCGCCAGCGACTTGGCATCGCCGATATTCGCCAGATGCGAGATCAGCTGCAAAGCATCAATAAACTTGCGGCCAGCTGCTGCCCCGCCCTTTATGCCAAAACCGATAATGGCCCCGGCGCCCAGCGGCAGGTACTTCTTCACTCTCTCCTTCTCTGAACTGTCCTCCAGCCCCGGATAGTTCACCCAACTCACCTTGGGATGCCGTTTGAGATAGCGGGCCACCGCCAGGGCATTCTCGGCATGACGCGGCAACCGAAGATGCAGCGTCTCGAATCCCTGCAAGAACATGAATGAATTGAAAGGCGAAAGCGCCGGACCCAGGTCGCGCAAAAGCGTCACCCGCGCCTTTATGATGTAGGCTATATTCCCCAGCGGCTTCAAAGCCTCGACGAAGTTGATGCCGTGATAACTCGGATCCGCGCCGGCAATAAGCGGGAACTTGCCATTGGTCCAGTCGAACTTGCCGGAGTCCACGATCAGGCCGCCGATGGAGGTGCCGTGCCCGCCGATAAACTTGGTGGCGGAATAAACGACGATGTCGACGCCATGCGCGAACGGCTTGAGCAGATAGGGCGCTGCCGTGTTGTCCAAAATCAAAGGTATGCCGTGTTTATGCGCCACAGCCGCCAGGCCCTCCAGGTCGGCTACGTCAAGCTTAGGATTCCCGATGGACTCGGCGTAGAGCGCCTTGGTCCTGGGCGTGATCGCCTTGTCAAAGGCCGCCAGATCGTTGGACTTGACGAAGTTCACCTTCACGCCGAACTTGGGAAACGTATAATGGAAAAGATTGTAAGTACCGCCGTAAAGATTGTCGGCCGAAACGATCTCGTCGCCATTCTGCGCGATGTTCAGGATCGCCAGCGAGATCGCAGACTGTCCGCTGGAAACCGCCAGCGCCCCTACTCCACCGTCGAACTCGGCAATGCGCTTCTCCAGCACATCGGTGGTCGGGTTCATCAAGCGCGTATAAATATTGCCGAACTCTTTCAGGGCAAAAAGATTGGCCGCGTGTTCAGTACTCTTGAACTGATAGGACGTGGTCTGATAGATCGGCACCGCCCGAGCGCCGGTGACCGGGTCGGGCACCTGTCCACCATGAAGTGCGATCGTTTCTCTCTTTAGTTTGTTCTTGAAGTCTGCGTTTGACACGGATCCATCTCCTTCTTTGCTTTGAGCCGGCATTAATCTTTCTGCGGCCCATAATGTTGAGAAACCTTCAACTGCCTATCTTCTTCTATATTACCCTGACACTAAGCCTTACCACTGCACAGGACGAACATTCACTACGGCTTATATCTCGTAATTGATAAAACCCTCCCCTGAACGGTACCGGTCCACCAGCTCTTCCAGCGTAACCGCCTCCAGAGTCGAAGTAAAACATGTCGCCAGCTTCTTCCAGAACTCTGCCAGAACCGGTTCAGCACTTAATCCAGAACGAGACTTCCGGTCGGAATGCCCCAGCTCGATATCGCCCTCCAGGGCAATAAAGATTTCCTTCAGATTGATCTCCCCCGGCAGCCGGCTCAATACAAAACCACCCTTGGCCCCGCGCTCAGCCCTGACCAGACCGGCCCGCTTCAAGACAGCGGACAACTGCCAAAGGTACTTCTCAGAAACGTCCTGCCGTACCGCTATGTCTTTTAATAAGGTAGAACCATGGCCGTGGTGCAGCGCCAGATCTACCATAAACCTAGCTCCGTAAATGACTTTTGCAGATAACTTCATTATCGCCCCCGCTTCTACGCTTTGTCTATCAACTTACTAGACAATGTTAACATAAAACCATACCCTGTCAAATACTTTTTTTTCATACGCAACAGAAAACGTCTCAAAAAGGATCCCGATAAAGATGTCGAAAGCCGATCCAGGGCTGAGCACTGATGAATGAAAGACTGCAGCATTATTATTTAAGTGATGCGGATATCTGAGGCTATTTTACTTTCTTAAGAATAGTCAACACCGACTCGAGATCAAAAGCCATTGCCTTGTTGAATTCCAGGCGAGCAGCCGACCAGCAGGTTGTACATACAACCGGAGGCGCGTCCTTCATGATCTCCATGATATCCCGCTTCAGGATGTTACCCATAACCGCCGCGCCGAGATGCCTGCCGCAGATCTTAACATCACCGTTGGCCTCAACACGCACAAAAAGCAGCCCCCCGTAACACTTGAGAGGCAAATGCGGGTCAGGCCAAGAGTACAGATATTTCAACCCTGAGACAGAATTCCCAATATAAGCGTTCTGCGTTTTCTCGAGCATAATGGCACTTATAGCCCGCCTATACTCCTCCACGGAAGGCGTAATAGGATTAAGCTCATCGTGCCGCAACTGATCTTTTTCCGCCGGTTGAAAATAAACCCGCAACTCCTGCTCCCGGGCGATCTTAAAAATGGCATCCAAAGACGACAAATTGACCGAGGATAATGTAGCCGCGATAGAAACCTTGATGCCTCTTGATCGGACAAGATCAACCGCCCGCATAACCATGGCAAAAGAACCCGGGCCCCGGACAGCATCATGAATATTTTCCGGACCATCCAGACTCAGCATTACCATACTAGCATTTCTGATATCTTGGATCCTTGCCTCAACCATGGCACCATTGGAATTTACCCCGACGGTGATACCCCGGGCAACACAACGATCCACTATTTGGCCCAGGTCTGCACGCATTAACGGCTCGCCGCCGGTCAGGGTCACGCCTTGGGTCCCGACCCGGGCCAATCTATCCACAAAATCCAAAGCCTGTTCTCTGGTCAACTCCTCCTTTTCATTGCCCTGACTTTGACAGTACGGGCAGGAAAAGTTACAACGCCTGGTTATCACCCAGCTGACCAACAAAGGAGTCTTGCGATTAAAGATCCGGGCTTTGAGTGCGGTATTGGCATACCTCAGAAAGGAACGTCTTCTGGCAGTAGTTACTTCTGCTTTCATGCGAGGCTTCCTTTTATAGAAAGGGATCTGGATACTTTGGTCATAGCATTTCCGGTATTTGCGAAATGCACGGCTTTTCCTTTGCCCGATCTCCGCTATTCATTGACCAGACATTTCGCCACCAGGGATCTCACCATTCGCAATGCTAACAATATACCTGATCTGCTGCTCACTTAAACCTTCGTAGAAAGGTATTTGAATATTATTTTCTTCCAGGATATCTGTCGCCGGGTATTGCCCTGTCGGTTCGCCAAAGAAACGGGGGCAATGCCCCATGATCTCTCCCCGGGTCCCGACATCGATCCCGGCCTTAATGAATCTCTCCACCCAATACCCTGTCTGCATCTTATTCTTTGGTCGAATGATAAAAAAATAATTGGAACTTATGCGCCCTTGCCCAATTTGCTGCAGATCAAACCGGCCTTTCAGCTTTTCTCTAAGGATTTGCGCCGTGTTTTCCCTTGAACGCAAAGCCTCCTCCAGGGACCCAAGCTGCTTGTTGCCAATGTACGCCTGCAAACTGGAGAACCGGCCATTCTTCGAACGAGCTGTTCTCTTGATCCTTCTATACAAGGCAATTAATGCCGACTGTCTTTTGCGTGATCTCAGAGAAAAACGAAAGAACCAGGAACGTACGTAAACCTTTTCCAGGACAGCCAGCAGGATCAAAAAGATCACCTTTATATAACCGGTCTTTCTCTGACCCAAATCCTGCCTGATCGAAGCGATCAACTGTGCGTCATTCGAAACGACCATCCCGCCGCCAAAAGTATTGACTTGCTTTCCGACGCTGAAACTAAAGAATGCAGCCTGCCCAAACATGCCAACCGGCCGCTGCCCTATTTTAGCGCCTAAAGCATGTGCGCAATCTTCCACCACCACCACGCCGTGTTCCTGCGCTAACTGACAGATCTGTTCAATATCACAAGGAAGTCCAAATAGATGTGTCGCGACAATAACCCGCGTACGGCTGGTTATCTTTTCCCTTATCAAGGCAGGAGCCATGTTCATATTGCTTACATCAACATCTACAAATACCGGCCGCAACTTTAACCCTCTGACCATTCTCGCCAGATCCAAGAGGGTGTACGCGGGCATGATCACCTCATCTCCCTCGGATAACTTTAGCGCCTTCAAGATCAGCTTCAGAGCTTCCCTGCCGCTTGCGGTCGCCGCTGCGAACTTCACGCCAGAATAATTCGCGACCGCAGCTTCAAAGCTCCGGACCTGACCCTCATACAGGGTCTGGATACCCATAAGGATCCGGGCCATATCCCGAAAGAAACCGGGATAAAATTTTATAACACGTCGAGGAATGATCATACTTGCCTTGTTTTACGACTTAACATTTATAAACTCACCCCAAAATATCCCTCCCAACAATCTTGGCAATACAGCGCCGACCATTGTCGTCAATAATCCCAGACTCAGCAGCGCTTCTTTGGGCGCGTAAAGCGCGAAAACCACCAGTATGGACAATTCCCGAGCCCCGGCTCCCATAAATGTTATCGGGATAGAGCTCGCCAATACTACCAACGCACCCAGAGCAGGCAGAACCAATAATGGCAAGTGTACATCTACCGCTAGAGCTAATAAGTAAATTAGCAGCACTTCCAAGACTTGAATGATCAGTGAATATCCGCACAAGATAACTTTATCCTGGAAAGAAATACTTTCAAACGCCCTGACTAATTTACTAACGATACCCTGAATAGAAGGGCAAACTCGGTAAGTAAAGTGCTGAAGGCCCAACCAAACCCGTTTCTCAAATATACAAAGACAGATTAAACCAAAAGCTAACACAAATATTATTACCGGGAATTTTAAGATGACGAACCCCATCCCTAAAATGAATACCGCTAGGCAGGCCCAGAGACTTAATGTCTTTTCAAACAGTACTGAACTTAACGCCAGCTCGATCGCAAAGCCATGGCATCTCTTCAAATAAGCCGCTTTAACGATCTCTCCCAGCCGAAAAGGAAGAAAAAACTCCAACGACAATACGCTGCCTCTTATACAGAGCGTTTCCCTAAACGAAATGGCGCACCCCATAGCATGAAGAATGCGCCGCCATCTTTCAGTTGCCACGCACCCCGTATTAAATAAGGAAACCAACAAGGCCAGCACCAGAAAAGTCCCATTGGCATGACTGACAGTTCTAATGATATCCGAGAAAGGGATCTTGGAAAATAAGAGGACTAAGATCAGAAAGGAAACGAGTATATAAATGGACCGGATGGTCCGGGGCCGGCTGCCGTCATTAAGATCAGAATATGGATCCGTCTTCATTTGCCCGCCCTTATCCAGTCGTCGCCGCACAATGCTCTTGCGAAAGAATTTATTCCGTCAATGACCCATCCGCCAGTACCGGCCCCTTACTTCAACACTTTGTAAACACTGTCGAGCGTCCCTAACTTGAAAGCCATCAAAAAATTCAGCTCGAGCACCCCGCAAAAACCGCAACCGGCGCAATGGACTTCCGGTAAAGCGAGAAAAGCGTTCCGGAATCCGGACGCGGCACAGTTAGGCAGCGGCGAGCTATAGGCAATGCGGTCGCACGGCATAAGCGTTCCGTCAGTATTCAGAATGCAAAAGACTCTTCCTGCCCAACACTTAAGCCTGGGGTACTGTGGCGCGTGATATATATGGTGAAGACCGATCTGGGAGTTTCTTAAATGCGGATCGCCGGCTTTCTTGTAAGCGATCAATTGGTCAATGACACGCCGATATTCTTCTGGATCCGGCTCCAGGCCGCTAACATCTTTGACGCCGCGGTACAATTTCTTTAACGGCTGAAAAGCGGCCATAGTGTTAAACCGTTTCGCGATATCCAGAATAAAGTCGATCTCCTGAATGTTGAATTTGGTCAGCGTGGTGGCAAAGCTGAATTTTAAACCTGCTTTTGCCGCCGCCTCAGCCGCCTTCATGGCTATCTTAAAAGCATGCGGACCCCGAACCGCATTATGAATTTCCTCCGGGCCATCCAGACTTATCTTCAGGTAATGCAGAGACTTTAGCTCGGACATCCTCTCCGCGATACCCGCCCCGGTCGAGTTCATCTCCGTGGATATCCCCCGTCGGACCGTTTCATCCAGGATGCGTCCGATATCCTGCCGAAGCATGGGCTCACCGCCGCTAAACGATATCGTCTGCGTGCCCAGGGCCGCCATCTCATCCAGGATCGCCTTGATCTGAGCAAGACTTAATTCCGACTCCGGCGTTTTCCAAATATTGCAATACTGGCACTGACAAACACACCGGTTGGTAAGCTGCCAGCGCACCGCCAAAGGGATCTTATGGTTAAGAAACCTGACCTTGCAGAATGAACCCAGTGCCTGGCGTTTGTTTCTCAATCTCATAAATATCAACTATGCACCAATTAATACAAACCTGCCCCCGCCCGCGGCATCTGCCAATGACCTGACAGCTCAAGAAGCAATCAATACTACTGGTCTGCCCAACTCTGAGTCATGCCGTCAGCAGATCTCCCAAGACATGTTAGTAGATGCAAAGCTTTCTAGGCAAGAATTATTACCGAGGACACGCGAGGCATGAAGGAAGACGTATTATTTCAACGTTGACTACCTATATATTCAATCGCCACCGCGTCACCGAAAACACGCTTGATCTGCCCCTGCAGCAATTGATCCTGCCGGGAAGATTCGGATAAGACCAGCTTACCTTTAAAGGACTTGAGCTCCGCGGCTTTCATGGTGGCCAAGATCACGCGTAACTGTACCCGCGCACGCTCGGCGACCGCGACCTCCCAGTTATCCCCTGAAGCCGCCATGGCCCGCAGGCTGGCCGTTACATCGCGCACAAAGGCGGTCCGGGCCGCTCCATCAGACGAACCTGAACGATTTTTGCCGGCATTGGGACGGGCGGGACAATATAAGACTAGCGCGCTGGATTCACCGGCTACCTGAGAAGCAGCCTCCGGAGAAACTCCGTCTCCCAGAACCAAAGCTCTCTTGGTCTCGAAAACATGCTGCAAGATCCCAGTCGCCAGGTCCCGGCCGGGCTGGCTGGGACCGGTAGCGCAGGCCGAGAGAAACAAAACACTAAAGACCAAAACCAGGCATTGCTTCATTTTGCCACCGTTAAGCTGACGCCGACATGCCGGCGGTTCACCGGAAGGAAGTACGGAATACCGGCGACGTTCACTTCTTGCCCAGCAGCGCAAACATCTTCTTCTTGTAAGCCTCGACACCAGGCTGATCGAAAGGATTGACGCCTAATATATAACCCGATATCCCGACGCCTTTCTCGAAGAAATAATACAGCTGGCCTAAGTTGAACGCGTCCGCCCGCTCCAGCGCGATCGTCATGTTCGGCACGCCGCCCTCGTAATGGGCCGACGCGGTAGCCTTGTACGCCTGCTGGTTAACCCATTCCAGGTCGCGGCCGGCCACACAGTTGAAGCTGTCAATATCGTCGGCTTGCGACGGGACAATAACGCTGTCAGCCACTTTGTCGACCGACACAAACGTCTCGAAGATATTACGCATGCCGTCCTGCATCATCTGCCCCATGGAATGCAGGTCAGTAGACAGGATCGTCGACGCCGGGAATATACCCTGGCCGCCCTTGCCTTCGCTCTCGCCGTAAAGTTGCTTCCACCATTCCGCCACATACTGCATATTGGGATAGAACGAAGCCATCATCTCGATAACTTTCCCTTTGCGGTAAAGCAGGTTGCGGATAGCCGCGTAACGGTAACAACTGTTCTTAGCGAGATCGGCCTGGGCGTATTCTTTCTCGCCGGCGCGAAAACCATTGACCATGGCCCGGATATCGACCCCGGCCAACGCCAGAGGTACCAGGCCCACCGGTGTCAATACCGAGAAACGACCGCCGACGTCGTCAGGAATGCAGTACGAGCGATAACCTTCACGGTTGGCGATCTGGCGCAAAGCCCCGCGCTTCTCGTCGGTGACGCAGATCACGCGCTTCTTAAGCCCGCTGGCGCCATACTTGCGGCGCATAGCAGCGTCCACCACCCGGAAGGCCAAAGCCGGCTCAGTCGTAGTGCCCGACTTCGAGATCACGACCACCGTCACATCTTTCTGCTCGATCAGCCGCACGACCCGGGCCAGATCAGTCGTGTACATATTGTGCCCGGCGTAATACAACGGCAAGGAGGATTCGCCGCCTAGAAATTCCAGCGAAGAACGTATCCCAAGATAGGAGCCGCCGATACCGATGGAAATTATTGCCTGGGAATGTCCGCGGACTTCGGCCGCCAGACTTTCCAATTCGCTCACCAGCGCATCTGGTGTTCTCGACGGCAGATCCACCCAGCCGACAAAATCATTACCGGCTCCGGTCTTGCCGTGCAGATCCTGGTGCGCCTTGGTCACTGCCGGGGACAGCGAATTAATATCAGCCTCAGTTACAAAGTTCTTCAAACCATCGATATCCAGCCTAATACCCATACTTCTCCTTTATTGCTTGAGTTACTCTATAAATAAACGAGGTGAAAGGCGAAACTGCACCGCTCGCCCTTCACCTCGCATCTTGACGATTTAAGACGCAATTCACTTCTTGGCAGCCGCAGCATCCTTGGCCGCATCTGCCGCCGTTGCCATAGATCCGGCGGTCTCGGCCGAAGCCGGCGGAGCCGCAGGCTCTTTCTTCGTCACCAGGTTATCGGTCTGGGCAAATTCCTTACGGTCCACCAGAACACCGTCACGGTAGGTCTCCTGGGCCTTGATCGGACCGTTCTCGTAATACTCCACCGCCATTCCGTCCAACACCGCCTGGTTATAAAAAAGCTGCTTCTGCAAGGCACCGCTGGGATAGAACAGCTTCACCTCGCCGCTCAGCACGCCTTTATGATAACTTTCCTCTTTAGCTAGACGGCCTTCCTTACTGTAACCCTTAAAAAAGCCTTCCAGCTCATTATTGTGATAGGTGCCTTCGGTCTTGACCACTCCGGACTCAAAATACGTCTTGGCCTCGCCTTCACGCAGGTCTTTTGAATAACGGACCGAAGACTTCAGGCTGCCGTTCTCGTAATACTCGGTACTGGTGCCTTCGAGCTGCTCGAATTTGTAATTATCGATCCTCATCAGCGCACCCGAAGGATAATACATGCGATAGGGGCCGTCGGTGACCGGCGTCTTCTTCTTGGCAGCACAGTCTGGGCTACCCGCCAACAGGATCATGCCCAATGCACACAAAAGAACCAAAGCCTTTTTCATACCATCCTCCTGAACTTTATTCCTAGACGCTTCGCTCGATCACCGCACCGCCCAACAGCATATCTCCATCGTAGAAAACCACCGACTGACCAGGCGTGACCGCCCTTTGGGGTTCCAGAAAACGCACCTGGACGCGGCCCGACTCCGCCAGCGTCACCAGCCCTTTTATGTCGGTGTGATTATACCTTATCTTCAAACCAGCTTCGAAGGTTTCTTGGAAAAAATTCATGCTTACGAGGTTAAGTTCCCGCGCTTCCAGCCCGACGCAAAGAAGCTTCTCCTGCGGGCCCACCAGGACCCGGTTAGCCGCCGGGTCGATCCGGTAAACATAGGCTGGATAGCCCAGCGCTATTCCCAGACCTTCACGCTGTCCGACGGTATAGTGCGAGACGCCACCGTGCCGGCCGACAACCTTGCCCGCATGGTCCACAAAGTCACCAGGCGCATCCACTACCCCGTGCGCTGCCAAGAAGTCCCGGTACTTGCCGTCCGGGATAAAGCAGATATCCTGACTGTCCGGACGTTCCGCCACCGGCAAACTCCGCTCCCGCGCCATGGCCCGCACCTGCTCCTTGGTAAACGCCCCCAGAGGGAACATTACCGACGGCAATAGCTCTCGCGGGATGCCATAGAGAAAATACGACTGGTCCTTGCGCCGGTCCGCTGCCTTGCGCAGCTCCCAACGTCCAGCTCCGGAGTTATACATAATGCTGGCGTAATGACCGGTCGCCAAAGCTTCCGCACCAAGCCCCTTGGCATCCTCCCACAAACGGCCGAACTTGAGGAACCGGTTGCAGCGCACGCACGGATTAGGCGTCCGCCCGCGGGAATACTCGGCAACGAAGTCGTCTACGACCAGGCTCTGCAGGACATCTCCGTAATTAAGCACGTGGTGCTGGATGCCCAGCACGCGGCAAACCCGCCGGGCGTCCTCGATCGCTGAGAGGCCGCAACAGACCGGCCGGCGAGACTCTTCCGCTTCCGGCAGCTCGAAACACATCGTCACGCCGGAGACGTCGTGGCCGGCCTCGCAAAGCAGCGCCGCCGCCATCGAGGAATCCACGCCTCCGCTCATAGCCACCAGTATTCTCCTGGGCCGTTCCGTCTTTTTATCCATAGCTATCCGTCTATTTCTTGTCGCCAAGTTCCTCCGTCACATCCACAATGGCCTGCCGCGTCGCTGCCAGCATGTGGCCGATCTCCGCCACGCTCATGGACAACGGCGGCATAAGCACGATCACGTTCCCCAAAGGACGCAGGATAACACCGTAGTCGCGCACCCGACGGCAAACCCGGGCCCCAACGCGTTCTTCCCAGGGGAACGGCTCCTTGGTCTTGCGATCACGCACCAGCTCGATCCCGACCATGAATCCGCGCTGACGTATGTCGCCGACCGCGGGGATATCCCTGAACCGCTTAAGCCCGCTTGCCAGACGGCGGATCTTCAAAGCGAGTTTATCCAGCGTCCGCTCCTGGCGGAACAATTCCAGGTTGGCCAACGCCGCAGCGCAGGCCAGCGGATTGCCGGTATAGGTATGCCCGTGGAAAAAAGTCTTCATGTCGCGATAGGGAAAAACAAAGCCGTCGAACACGCGCTGCGTGACCAAAGTCGCGGCCAAAGGCAGATATCCGCCGGTAATACCCTTGGCCACGCACAGGAAATCCGGACGTACGTCTTCGTGCTCGCAGGCGAACATCGCACCCGTACGGCCAAAACCGGTCGCCACCTCGTCGCAGATCAGAAATATATCGTTGTCCCGGCAAATCTTCTCGAAACGTTTAAGGATGCCATCCGGCCACATGATCATGCCCGCCGCCCCCTGCACCAGAGGTTCCAGCACCAGCGCGGCGACCTTGTGTCGGTTCTTACGGGCGAACTCGCCGAAGCGGTCGACCGCCTCGAAGGCATACTGCGGATATCGTTTTCCCGCCGGCGCCCGATAACAATCAGGAAAATCCACCTGGTGTGTACGGAAGACCAGCCCGCGATAGACGCGGTGAAAAAGATCGATGCCGCCCACGCTGACACTGCCGAGCGTGTCGCCGTGGTAGGAGTTGGCCAAGTGACAGATCATAGTTTTTTGTCTGCGTCCGGTATTCTGCCAGTACTGGTAACTCATCTTGACGGCCACTTCCACCGCCGTCGAGCCGTTGTCGGAATAAAAAACCTTCTCAAGGCCAGGCGGGGCAATGCGGACCAGCTCCGCGGCCAGCTCCACCGCCGGCGTATTGGCCAGACCCAGCATGGTCGAATGATCCAGCTTCGACAATTGCCGCGTCACCGCAGCGTTGATCTCACGCCGGTTATGCCCGTGGACCGTGACCCACAGGCTGGAGACTCCGTCGAAATAGCGCTTGCCGTCGGTATCAATAAGATACGAACCCTGAGCGCGGTCGATCACCAGCGGATCTTCCCTGTTCCAGTCCTGCATCTGGGTAAAAGGATGCCAAACGTACTTCCGGTCCAGCCCGGCCAACTCGCTCGTGCGCGACACGACCGGATCCAGCAGTGGTCGAATATCCAACCGCTTGCGACAGGCCGACAGCACGCTGCTCGGGCCTTTCCGGCGCAGGAACGGTACCGTGCCCAGTAACGGCAGACCGGACAACTTGTGAATGGCAGCGGGGTTGGTCTTTTCCGGGATGCCCCGACGGGACCCCACGGTATCCGAAAAAAGAATGCCCGCTACCCGGAGCCCTCGGCGCTCGGCCTCGCTGACCGTCAAAAGCGTATGGTTGATGGTCCCCAGGCCCGGCCGCGCCACGATGATCAACTCCAGCCCCAGGTCGGCTGCCAGATCGGCCATCAAATAATCGTCGGTAACCGGCACCAAAAGCCCGCCGGCCCCTTCAACGAGCACAGCCTCGTGCCTTTCCTGCAGACGACGGAATTGCGCCACCAGCCGGTCTTTGTCTATCCGCACACCCGCCCGCCGGAAAGCCACGTGTGGCGAAAGCGGCTCCCGGGCAGAATAGGGATTGATCTCTTCAAGCGGATCCCGCAGCCCCAACTTCGTGCGCAAGAATTCCGCGTCGCCGCCTTTACCGTCGGCGGCCACACCTGACTGCACCGGCTTCATAACGCCGACATCCCGGCCTGCGGCCCGCAAAAGCAGCGCCAGGGCATAAACCGCCATGGTCTTGCCGACGCCAGTATCTGTACCCGTAATAAAGAATGAACGTTTCACGTCCGAACCCTCAAACACGCCAGAACCACAAGAGCGCTACCGCCAATACAATGCGGTAAACACCGAAGACAAGAAAATTATTCCTCTGTACGTAATGGACAAATCCCTTGATCACCACAACCGCCACAGCGAAAGAAACCAGAAAGCCTATCGCCAAGGCCAGCATATCCTGCCCGGTGAACGCCATGGCGCTTTTGGAAAGATCCAGTGCGGCCGCTGCCGCCATCGTCGGTACCGCCACCAGAAAAGAGAACTCTGCGGCCACCGAACGGTTAAGCCCCAGACACAATCCGCCGACGATCGTGGCAGCCGAACGCGATACCCCGGGGATCACCGCCAGGGACTGGAAAACGCCGATAATAAACGCCTGCTTAATAGTTACTCCTTCCAGACCAGCCCCATCCCGGCGCTCCTTATAGAAAAGCTCAAAGAGGACCAGGAAGATGCCGCCCAACAAAAGCGCCCACAGCACGACGGAAGAGCTGCCCAGCAGCACTTTCTTGACTATCTTATAAAGAAGCAGGCCAATGACCGCGGTCGGCAGGAACGCACAGGCGACCTTAAGAATGACGGAGGGACGCACCAGCAAAGTCCGGGTATAAAGCACGACCACCGCCAGGATGGCTCCCAGCTGGATGGCGATCTCGAAACTTTTCAGAAAATCTGTGGCCGGCAAACCCATAAGCTTGCCCGCCAGGATCATGTGCCCGGTCGACGATACCGGTAAAAACTCCGTCACCCCTTCCACCACGCCCAAGATACATGCCGACAACCAATCCATAACCCCTCCAGTTGACTTCTATTAACTTAAACTCTTCCGCAAAGTAACCGACTCTATCTGACAGCGTCGATCCACAAGACCTCGAACGTCACCCGGATCCCTTCAGGCGTACCGAAACGCGTCCGGCAATGCTCCTCCGTCTCGGCCAGAAATTCCCGGCCGAGAAAAAACTTCCCGGACAGCCCGTTGGAACCCGTCCCCTGCAGCCATTTCAAAAGCGACCAGATATCCCGGAACCACGCTTCACGCTTCTCTGCGGCCATTCCGCGATGCCGGAAATCCGCCTGGCGCAAAGCCGCCCTGACAGCTTCCTCCGACGGCATCCGGCGCAGGGCAAAGACATCCTCGCGTCCACGGGCCAGGCCGGCCGCCTGCAAACTTTCGAAAAGCTCACTCAGCGTCTCCCGACCGAACATGGCCGCATAAAAACGCCCGCCGGGAACAAGGACTCGCCCGGCTTCACTAAAAGCCAGCGCCAGATCCGCCACCCATTGATAGGAAGATGAAGAAACGACCAACCCGAAACTCTCCGCGCCGAAAGGCAACGCCGCCGCATCGGCCTGCAGCCACCGGACCTTACGGCAAGACTTGCGGCCGACCTCGACCATCCGGTCGGCTAAGTCCAGCCCGACCACATCCGCCCAGGCGCACCGACGGTAGATCTCCTCCGCCAGCATCCCGGTGCCGGCGCCCACATCGAGGACCCGCAAGCCGGCCTGCAAGGGCAAACGGTCCGCGAGCTCGCGCGCCACATCAGCCTGTACTCCGCACAGGGCGGCGTACGTTTCGGCAGCCCCGGAGAACTTACTGCGGACACGTTTATGGAAGGCAGCGCTATTCATAGTCCGGCGAACTCGCTTAATACGCGGTTGAACTCCTGCGGAAACCCCAGGAACGGAAAATGTCCGCACCCGGTAAACATATCCACCCGCATCGCCGGCTGCATCGCACGCAAGACCCCGACCATGGCAGGCGGACAAATATAATCTCCGTCGCCGACAACCAGCTGGACCGGCACATCCACCCTGGCGAAAACATCCCGCAGGTCCGCCTGATCCAGGATGTCCAGCATGGCCAGCAAGGCATCCCGGCTCGGCAGTGGAGCCTCCGGACGAAGCCGGCGGATCCAGGCGTAATGCTCGGCCGAACGCTCACCCATGGTAAAAAGCGACCGGAAAAACATGTCCAGCACCGTCCCCACCTCGCCTTGCAATTGTCCAGCGAGCTTGGCGATACGGACCGGATCCAGTCCGGCGGGAAAATCTTCCGTCGAAGTAAAACGCGGCGTTGAACCTGCCAGGGTGAGCTTACCTAAACGATCCGGCTGCTGGCGCCAGGCCTCCAGCGCGACCAGTCCGCCAAAAGAACTCGCTACCAGATGCGCCCGACAAACTCCCGCTTGCCGTAACAGCCCTGTCAGCTGCGCGCCCATCTGGGCCAGTGTCGACGGCTGCCAGGGGCTGTCACCATGTCCGGGCAGATCAATGGTGATACAACGCGCCCTGGACGCGAATGCCGTGACCTGATGTCGCCAGTATCCACGGTGTCCGCCGAAGCCGTGCAGAAAAACCAATGTGCGCTCGCCTTGACCGGTCGACTCGTAGCTCAACACCGACTAAGCGCCTCCCGGAACGCTTCCAGGCATCGGACCAAATCTTCCTCGGTATGCGCCGCGGTCACCGTCACCCGCAAACGGGCACTGCCAGAAGGCACCGTCGGCGGACGTATGGCCTGGGCCAGTATCCCCAGCTCAAAAAGCTTGCCCGACAGCCTGACCGCCCGCTCGGCATCTTTGACCATGACAGGAATAATGGGCGTGGTACTGTTCAAGGTATCGCACCCCAGCCCCGCCAAGCCCTGTCGCAGCTTCGTAGCCAGGGACAATACCCGCTGGCGCCGTTCCGGCTCGGCACGCATTACCCCCAAAGCCGCCAGTCCGGCCGCTGCCACCGACGGAGGTATCGCGGTGGTATAGACAAAACTCCGGGCTCGATTGACAAGATGATCAACCAGCTCCTTAGAACCGGCGACATAGGCGCCAAAGGAACCGGCCGCCTTCGACAAGGTGCCCATCTGCACATCGACATCTCCCGCCACTCCCAGTGCTTCCGCCAGACCAGCACCCGTCGGTCCCATAACTCCAAAAGCATGCGCCTCGTCTACCATAAGCCAGGCGCCGTATTTTCGGCACAACGCCACGAGTTCCCGCAAGGGGGCCACGTCGCCGTCCATGCTGAAGACCGTATCCGTCACCACCAGTTTACGGCGGTCCTCACCTGTGCTGGAGAGCATCCCCTCCAGGGCCGCCACGTCATTATGCGGGTAGCGCCTAAGCTCGGCCCGGCTCAGAATAATACCGTCGACAATGGAGGCATGATTCAGGCGATCAGAGAAGACCACCGTCTCTCTGTCGGCCAAAGCGGAAATGGTCCCCGTATTGGCCATGTAGCCGCAAGAGAAGACCAAAGCGGCCTCGGTCCCCTTCCAGCGGGCCAGCTCTGCTTCCAAAAGGCGATGAGTTTCGAAATCTCCGCAGATAAGACGGGACGCGCCGCTGCCGAAACCGGAACGGCCTAACGATTCTCCGGCGGCAGATACCAGCCTGGCGTCGGCCGCCAGTCCCAGATAATCATTGGAGCAGAAATTTAGTACTGTCTTGCCGTCGATGACCACTTCGCGGCCCTGGGCGGAGGACATAACGCGTCGGGTGCGGTACAACCCCTGTGAACGCAACGTTTCCAGTTCGGCCCGCAGGACTTCTTTCATATCCGTATATCCCCGGCCATGCGCTTCACCGTTGAGCCGTCAGCCAGTCGCACCAACAGCCCGCCGTCGTCGTGCAAGCCGACCGCGGTGCCCACGATCTCGCGGCCGCGTTCCGCAAACCGTACAGTCCGGCCGTCCAGCGCCGAGCGCATACGCCACTCGGCCAGTGCGTCGCCGTAGCCGTCCTTCAGCATGGCCTGATAACGTGACTCGAAGACGCGTAATATTTCCTGCAGCAGGCTAACGCGTGAGACCGTCTTCCCTTGCACGATCCTAAGCGACGTGGCCTCAGGCAGCAGTTGTGACGGCACCGTGTTAACATTGAGCCCTATCCCGACGATAACAAAATTGACGCGGTCCACCTCGGCGTTCAACTCCGTCAGAATGCCGCACAGTTTGCGGTCGTTAACCAGCAAGTCGTTGGGCCACTTGATCAAGGCCCGGACTCCCACATTGTTCTCAATACCCTCGCTCACCGCCACCGCCGCCAAAAGCGTCAGGCGGGCCGCGTCAGAGGGGGCGCAAGGCGGACGCAGAATGACGGAGAAATACAGCCCCTTGCCCTTGGGCGACGACCAGGCCCGGCCCAAACGTCCGCGGCCCTTGGTCTGCGTCTCGGCGACCACTACGGTGCCCTCCGGGGCGCCTTCCAGGGCCAGGCTGAAGGCCTCGTTCATCGTGGAATCCACCACCGGAAAATGGACCACGCGGGAACCGAACTTGACAGTTCCCAGCCCGCGCTGGACTTCTGCCGCCGACACCAGGTCCGGCACATCCACCAGGCGATAGCCCAGTCTGGGCAAAGCCTCGATGCCGTATCCGGCCGCGCGCAGATCTTCCACATGCTTCCATACGGCCGAACGGGTTATGCCCAGCCAACGGCTCAATTCTTCGCCGGAGACCAGACCATCGGCATCCTTCAGTATATTAATAATCTTTGTCATCATAAGTGGGCACATATTATCGGCGGGCGAGCCCTTTGTCAACCATTACGGAAAAACAAGTTGACGAAGCCGCCCCCTCAGGCCCCAGCCGGGCCGGGACGCAAGCCACATGACCTCCGCAGCTCCGGGAGCTGACTAAAAGAAGCTCATCGAGAAAATTTTGTCCAGCTCCGGGAGCTGAACAGGTCCGCCTTTTAGTTAATTGACAAACACTTTGCCCGATGATATATTCTCTGCGTTCTTTATCCTGAATTTTTCAAGTAAGATTCGCTGACGACTTTCCGAGATTTATTGGGGCTGTAGCTCAGTTGGGAGAGCGCGTGAATGGCATTCACGAGGTCAGGGGTTCGATCCCCCTCAGCTCCACTTTTTATTAAATGCGGACCCGGCTTCACGGCTTGGCCGATATTTTCAGTCTAATCGCGCTGGAGTGGCGGAATGGCATACGCGTCGGTCTCAAAAACCGATGTCCTCGCGGACTTGTGGGTTCAACTCCCACCTCCAGCATTATTTCTCCCTCACACCACTTCTCCGCAAAGCCACCAACGGTTTCGGCAATCGACGCA
>JAAXVU010000222.1 GCA_013335325.1 Candidatus Omnitrophota bacterium
CGGGCCCAGGTCAGGAAACACTGGAGACATTTACTCGCCGTCGGCACGCTGATGGCGTTCATGATGCTGACGCAGATGACCGCCATCACCATGACCCAGGTGCCGTATCTCATCGCCATCAAGCGCATCAGCATCATCATGTCGACCTTGTGGGGTCTGTGGTTCTTTAAGGAGAAAACGGCCGGAAAAAGGCTGTGGGCGGTCCTGATCATGGTGGCGGGGGTCATGGTCATTGCGTTTACCAGGTAGGGCAGGTTGGCGAGTCAGAAGGCGAAGGTCATAGAAATCAGAGTAGCCGTCTTTTGACCTATGAGGTATGACTTGCGGAAGCGTATTGTCGATGCTCTTGGTTGGACGTGAGACGTAAGACGTACTGCGTCAAACGTTCGACGTCTCACGCGTATGGCACAGGCGGACAGGGAGTCAAGATGAAGGAAACTATTGTCATAAATTTGAGCAGGATCACCGTGCGGCGCGGCGGCCGGGTCGTCCTCAAGGACCTCGACTGGACCACGCGCCGCGGCGAGCATTGGTTCATCATGGGCCAGAACGGTTCCGGCAAGACCACGCTGACCGAACTCTTGCTGGGCTATCTGTGGGCGAGTGAGGGACAGGTGGAGGTGCTGGGCCGGCAGTTCGGGCGCGCGTCCTTGCCGGAGCTGCGCCGGTTTACCGGCTACGTGGCGCCGTGGATCTTCCGGCGTATGCCGCCGGAGACACCGGTTGAGGACGCGGTGGCTTCCGGCTGGGACGCTTCCGTCGGCAGATACGGATGTATCAGCCCGGCTTTGCGCCGGTCTGTCACGCGCTGGCTCAATTTCTTCGGCTGCCGGGGGCTTAAGAAGCGACTTTTCGGCGAATTGTCTTCCGGCCAGCAGCTTAAGGTCGTCCTGGCCCGCGCGCTGGTGCACAACCCGGCGCTGGTAATCCTCGACGAGCCGTTCTCGCTTTTGGACCTGGGCGCCCGCGTCAGGATGTACCGCTACCTGGAGAAGCTGGCCTTGCGCAAGGACGCTCCGCAGTTCGTGATGGTGACGCACCACCGCGAGGATGTCCTGCCGTTTTTTAACCAGGGCCTGCTCCTTAAAGGCGGAAAAGTCGAGTTCGCCGGGGAGCGTACGGCGGCGCTTGCGCCGGCCCGTATCGCCGCTGTGATCGGGATTGACAAGGTCACGGCGGAAAGATACTTTGTGTGAGTATGAAAAGAACCCCGCAGCTACTATTTATCAAATTCATCGCCGCCCTGGCTAGTATCGCCTACGAGCTTATCCTGGCCCAGACGCTCTCGGCGTTCCTTTCCAATACGGTCCTGCGTTACTGCGTCACCATCGGCCTGTACATGTTCTTTATGGGCGTCGGGGCTTTCTTCGTCGAGCGCAAGCTGGAGAGAGCGCCCGCCGCGACTTTATGGCTGACCGAGGCCGGGCTGACGCTGCTCGGTGCGAGCGCGGTGCCGTTTTTGTTCGCTGTGGATGCCCTGCACCTGGGGGCCTGGCCGCTTCTTATCGCAGCGCACGTGCTCATCTGTCTGATCGGGTTCCTGACCGGGTTTGAGCTGCCCCTGGCGCTGGAGCTGGCTTCGGGTCGGCGGGACGGTCGGCCCGGGCGCAACACGCTTTTTGCCGCCGACTACCTGGGGGCCTTCGCCGGGACGGCCATCTTCGCTCTTCTGTTCTATCCCCGGTTGGGGCTGGTGGCCTCGGCGTGGGCGGTGTCGTTGCTTAACGCCCTGGCGGCGCTGGTCCTGGCGCTGTCGTGGAAAGAGACGCCCGGAAAAGGACGGATAGCGGTGTGGGCGTCGGCAGGGCTTATCTTGCTTACGCTCGGCGGATTGTGGACAGCGGCTGTCCAGGAGAAGTTTCTTATCGGAA
>JAAXVU010000008.1 GCA_013335325.1 Candidatus Omnitrophota bacterium
GCTGGTGAACCACATCAAGGGTACTGACAAGAAATACGGTCAGTTTATCCGGAGTGCCAAGTCCGCCTAGTATTGTATAATAAAACTAGTCTGCAACGATTGGAAACAAGCAAATGGCCTCGTGACCCGCAAGGGGGCGAGGTTTTTTGCTCTAACAGGCAGTTTGGTTTACTGTCTGTTCCAGTTTTGGGTCATAGGAAAGCCATATGGACATATTAAGAAGAATAATTTTTTATATATTCTTGGTTTTTTATTTACTTTCGTGTCCTTTGCTTATTTTGTATAGCCTTGGATATATTGTCTACCCCCTAAAAGACAAGATGGTCCACACCGGCGTTATCCATCTGGCTACCTGGCCTGCCGGTGCGCAGGTATTTTTGGAAAAGACCCACTTTAAAGATCAAACCCCTATGACTATCCAGGATCTGCTCCCCGGGGAGTATACTGTCCGGATAGAACTTGCCGGTTACCATCAGTGGGTCCATAAGATCCGCGTCGAGGACGGCAAGGCAGCGGCTTTCGACAAGATACTTTTAATTCCCAATAGTTGGAGTGAAAAGAGTCTGCATGCGGACGCCTTTAGCGAGCTGACGCCTTTGCAGGGCACGGAGTATTTTCTTTTGGCCCAGGACGGACAACTCAAGAACCATTATGTGTACGATTGGAAGAAAGATAGTCTGCGCCCGTTCCCGGTTGTTGATCCTGGCTTGTTTGACTTTCGAGTCTCGACAGTCTTCACCAAGGAAGACAGTTCTTCAATATTGATCATGGGTGGTCCGATATGGGACCGTAAATATATTTATGCTCAAATGACTGTCCAGGGTCCAGAGGTATGGGACATCAGCAAGCTGATTACCCAGAGGCCCTTGGATGTTGAATGGGGTTCGGGTAGTCGTGATATTGTGTTCGCTCTCTACGATGGATATGTCGACCGGCTGGATACTGTGCTGGACAGCGTGTATCCACGCTATGTGGAAGATGTGCGTGGTTGGGGGGTGTACCGTGACCAGTTCTTGGTGATCGACCGTAACAATTCATTGCTGGTTTCTCCTGTCGGCAAGAAAGACTTTAAAGTGTTTCTGGACAACCGGGAGCTTTCGGATATCTGGTCTCGGGAGAAAGATTTCTATGATATCCGGCCGCTGGGCAGCGACATTGTCGTTTTCTTGGGCAGTCACAGTACGATTATCCTGAACCATTCCAGGCCTTATGTGATCGATGAGCCCTTGGTTGGGGTCAGGCTGGATGCCGGTAACGCCAAGTTATTGATGTGGACCCGCAAAGAGATCGGGGTGATCGACCTCTCGAACGAAGAGAATCCAAAGTCGACTGCGGCTGTTCAGGCGAATATCGATTGGGTCTTTGTCCAAGGTAAGGATATACGGCAGTGTTTTTGGGTCTACGAAGGCTCGCATATTATATTTCGCGACGGCAACCAGGTCTGGCTGCTGGAACCTCAGCCGCAAGGGCCGGCCCATTTGGAAGCGGTAACTGCCAGCAAGGAGAATTCTTCGGTCGTGTTTGTTGAGGCCAAAGGTTCTTTATATTATTTGGGTGAACACGACGGCAGACTGTATTCACTGGATATTGTTGCCAGAAAAGGCCCGGAGCTGCCGGCTTTCAAGGAAGATGCTTCGAGTGCTCTGTCAAACAAGTTTTTCAATGTTGCTTCTCCTGTTTCCCAAAAGGATTAGAGCAAATCAACATGTAAAGAGTTACCTGACACAGCACTAGAAGGAAGGAAAGGCAATCATAGATGCAATTTACATATTCACGCAATAATCTGACCGGCAGTCAGCAGGTTCTTGGCCGTTTACTGGAAATGCTGCCGGGAGTGATGAGCTGGTCTTTACTGGCGGGCATGTTTATCCTTTCGTTTAAGGCTTCCTTTCTGGCCGCACTGATCATGATCGCTTTTATCCTGTACTGGGTGTTGCGACTCTTTTACATGAACATCTTCCTGATAATTTCCTACGTACGCTTGGCCATGGAAGACCGGACTGATTGGATGGTAAGGATAGCGGATGTGGACCGACTGCTGGCCGTCGGCGGTTTGGCATCTTCCTCGCTGACAGGGACAGGCTGGCTGGCGCAATGTTCGCTCTGGATACATAGAGCCCAGCTGGAGACGTTGAAAAAGAGCGGCAATTTACCGCCGATCTCGCAGGATATTTACCATCTGGTGATAATTCCAGTTATAAGGGAAGCTCGCGCGGTGGTGGAGCCTGGCATCCGGTGCATGGTGCAGGGTGACTTTCCGACCAAGCGGGTGCTGGTATTGATCGCTCTGGAGGAGGCTGCCAGCGAAAATGTTAAGCGCGATATTCTTGCGCTGGAGGCGGAATACAAACAATATTTCCTGGATGTGCGGGTCATTATTCATCCCGGTAATCTGCCGGGAGAAGCCAGGGTTAAAGGAGCTAACTGTACGTATGCGGCCCGTAAGGCGGCGGAGTTCTTTTCGCATCGCGGGATCTCTTTTCGCCATATTATTGTTTCCTGTTTTGATGCCGATACTTCGTCGACATCCAGTTACCTCAGCTGTCTAACTTACCACTATATGGTGACCCCGGACCGTAATCGCGCCAGCTACCAGCCGATACCTGTTTACCATAATAATATTTGGGAGGCTCCGAGTTTTGCCAGGGTCATGGAGATCGGGACGTCCTTCTTTCAGATGATCGAGTCGACCAACCCGCGTAAGCTGGTAACTTTTTCCAGCCACAGTATGAGTTTTGAGGCATTGGTAGAAGTCGGCTACTGGCCGGTCGACATGATCTCGGACGATTCCGCCATATTCTGGAAGGCCTTGATCCATTACGACGGGATCTATCGGGTGGTCCCGATGTACACGACGGTTTCTATGGATATTGCTACCGGACAGGGTTGGTGGCAGACCATGAACAATATCTATAAACAAAAACGTCGTTGGGCCTGGGGAGTCGAGAACTTTGCCTTGGTGGCCAGAGCGTTCTTGCAGTCCAGCCGTATACCGTTGACTCAAAGGCTGGTTTACATCTCTAAATTACTGGATACTTTTATCACTTGGGCGACCTGGTCGTTCTTGCTTTCCGTCATAAGCTGGTTGCCGGCTATCTTTGCCAGCCGCGAATTTACGAGCAGCACTGCGTATTATGCCTTGCCGCGCATTAAGGGGACGATTTTCGGACTTGCGTCGGTAGGCTTGCTCGTTTGTATGGTCCTGAGTTATTCTTTACTGCCTCGGGAAGAAGGCCGGAGTAATCTGGCCAAACGGTTCTTGCATATCTTTGAATGGCTTTTTATGCCGGTCTTCATCCTGGTCTTGAGCGCTTTTCCGGCGTTGGACGCCCAGACCCGGCTAATGCTGGGAAGATATATGAAATTTCATGTATCTGACAAGGGAGCCGGACGCAAGGATAAGGATTGACTGGCTGTTGCAAAGTTTACGCCAGGGATTCCTATCTGAATGGCTGCGCGGCTGACGTTATCTGGAAAAATATTGAGCACGGCTTAGGCTTGTGGTATCCTTTCGGCGTTGTTTTTACGGGATCAGGTCGATCCGTGTTATGAACACTATGTCGGCCTTCGGCTACGACATGGTCTCTTTTGGTATAAATATTTTTGATTTGTTTTACTCCGGTTTGCCGTCAGCCTTTTGGGCTGTTGATGCGAACCGTAGTCTCCAAGATTTTCGGAGTAAATTTTGGAGAGGTGGCAGAGTGGCCCCAGTCCCTCGATGGGACGAAAGCGGCGTTTGGCCCGTGTTTGGCCGGGGCCTCACAAGGTCTCTGCGCAACGTGCCTGGATATATCGTCTATGTCGGCCTTCGGCTACGACATGGTCTCTTTTGGTATAAATATTTTTGATTTGTTTTACTCCGGTTTGCCGTCAGCCTTTTGGGCTGTTGATGCGAACCGTAGTCTCCAAGATTTTCGGAGTAAATTTTGGAGAGGTGGCAGAGTGGCCGAACGCGGCGGTCTTGAAAACCGTTGACCCAAAAGGTCCGTGAGTTCGAATCTCACCCTCTCCGCCAGTACTAATCTCGTCATTCGATGGCGAGAGATGAATGCAGCCCTGAGCGGCCTGACCGCTCGGGGCTTTCTTATAATTTTCTACAAGCATACTTATAAACAAGGCAGGTGACAAAATGGCAGGAGAAGTTCAGGAAAGATGGCTTAAATGGGTTGCCCTAACCACAACGATTCTGGCGGTTTGTGCCGCGATCGGGTCGCTTAAAGGCGGTGGTTATTCTACCCAGGTGCAACTTATGACAACAAAGGAAAATAACAAGTGGTCGTATTTTCAGTCCAAGAGCGTTAAGCAGCATATCACTGAGATGGAGCGCGATCTATTAAAGCTAGAACTGGTCAAGAGCGATGCCCCGTCGGTTAGAGAGGAAGTTCAGAGGACGATCAAGGCCGTGGAAGACAATATTGCTCGTTACGATAAAGAAAAGGCGGGGATCAAGGCGGAAGCGGAAGATCTTTCCAATACGCAAGGCGAGCTTAAACGTCACGGCGGAAATTTTGGCATGTCAGTTATGTTCTTCCAGATCGCTATCATGCTTTCTGCTATCGGTTCGCTTTTGAAGCAGCGCTCGGCATGGCTGTCAGGGCTGGCAATAGGGGTTGCAGGTTTTATATATTTTCTTAACGGTTTTTTCTTATTCTTTTAATCTGGCGATCGAGCCCGGATTTCCTAACGTTGCGACGTAGCGCTTATTAAATTGAACCTATTGCCTGGCAGTTCGGCTTTGCGTTTACCGCATGCCATGCCCGTTTTAGTTGATCTTAACCCGGCGGAGAATTGACACCCGCCGGGTTAATTATTTGTACGTTTTGGAGAGGGGTGGTATTCGTTTTTTTATTCGCTTTTCATTGCGATGCTGCTACCATTAACTTAGTTATAGATACCGATCTATCTCAAAAAAGGAGACTGAAAACATGCCTGGATTAGGTTTCGCAGAGTTAGTTGTAATTCTGCTTCTGGCCCTGCTTCTGTTCGGAGCCGACCGTCTTCCCAAAATTGCCCGCTCGATGGGGAATGCCATTACAGAGTTCAAAAAAGGCATGCAGAGCGGTAGTGAATCCGACAAGCTCGATGTCAAGGATGGCGACAAAAGATGAGCGAGCTGTATCCGCCGGAGTCCCTGAGGATGGGGTTCGTCGGACACCTGGAGGAGTTACGTAGACGGATACTTCTTTCTCTGGCCGGCTATGTGCTCGTATGTTGTGTTTTGTTTGGGTATGGCCGTGTTCTCTTGCGCTGGCTGGAATTGCCCGCTCATGGCTTGCTGCCAGAGTTAGTGTTTCTGAGTCCCACCGAGGCCTTTAGTGCCTATGTGCAAGTGGTGCTGCTGGCGGCTTTGATATTTTCTTTCCCGTTTTTCCTTTACCAGTTATGGGCTTTCCTGGCTCCAGCCCTTTCCGCTTCTTTACGAAGGGTTATCTTGGCTTGGCTCTTATTTGCGGTGGTCTGTTTTGCAGGAGGGCTGGCTTTCACCTTTTTGATATTGTTGCCGGCCGCGTTGAATTTTCTGCTGAACTTTGGAGTTGGCATTGCCCGTCCGGTAATTTCTTTATCCAAATATGTATCATTCGTTTCGGTTTTTCTGCTGATGGGCGGGATGGTTTTCGAGATACCGGTGCTAGTGGGGATGCTTACCGAAGCTGGAGTAATAGACTCGCAGCGGCTTCGTGCGGGACGACGTTATGCAATTCTTTTTAATATAACCGCGGCTGCGATCCTCACTCCTACACAGGACGTAGTCAACCTGTTGTTGTTCTCAGCGCCGATGATCGTCCTCTATGAGATCGGCATACTGTTGGCCATGTGGGTGGAAAGGCGCAGAGCGCAACGTAACCTGAGAGAAGGAGTGGCAGATGACAAATGATGATATCTATAATCCACTGGCGCGAGCGTGGTCCATGGGGCAGGTGGACAAACTCGCCTTGACTCTTTTTTTAGCGTGTGCGGTACCGTTCTTAATGCACGCTTTGCCTTTTGCAGGTGCGCAAGATCTTGGCCAGCGTTGGCTACCGATCTATTATGCGCCTCTGGTGGCGGTTATATGTTTCCGCCCGCACGTCTCCTTGCTGGCCTGCGCAATTGCACCATGGCTCAACCATGCCATCTTCGGTATGCCAGCGGCTTCTATGGCGTCGGTGCTCACTCTGCAGTTGTTGTGCTTTAATGCCGCGTTACTTTTATTAAAAAGGTTTACTGATATTCGCGGCTGGCTGGTCCTGCCGGCCTACCTGGCCACATTACCGGTTTCAATCTGGGCTCTCAATCGGCCGGTAACGGAGGCGGGAGCGTTGTGCTTTCGCGCAATGCCGGGTCTTTTGTTCATGATCTTTTTGGCGGAGATACTTTATCGTTACCGGAAGGGCGGCATAAGATGACGGGCTTGGATTTTTCTAAGATAGTTGCGCGGCTACGCGATTTTGCTTTTCCGGAAGTCGACCTGGTGGTCGGTGTGGAGTCGGGCGGTATTGTGCCGGCTTCATTGGTAGCTTTGCGTCTGGGCCGGCCGGCAGCGTTTATCTCGATAAATTACCGTGATACTGCCAATCGTCCTCAGCATGAACGACCGGTATTATTGAAGCCAGCCGCTTCGATCCAAGCGTCCGGTAGGGTCTTACTGGTGGACGATGTTTCTGTTACCGGCCAGACACTGGCTTTAGCCCGTGAAGTTATTGGGGTTCAGGACGTGAGTACCTTTGTCCTGAAAGGCCGGGCAGATCACGTGCTATTCCCAGAGTTGACGGAATGCGTGGAGTGGCCCTGGAACAAGCTGAAGAAAGGGTAGGGACAAATGGAAAACTTTCTGCACCAACTGGAACCATTGCTGCGCCGCCGGATATCCCGCAACGTATTTCTCCGGGTCTGTTTGGGCTGGATACTGGCATTGTTTTCGATGGACCGTTTTGTATCGCTGGCTTTCGCCGAGACTGCATCTGCCGAACCGCGGCGGCCCAGAAACATCGACACCCGGCATGACTTGGTGGCTGTAAAAGGGGCTGATCCTTACCGTAACACCGTAGCAGCAATTGAGGCATTGGGCGGTATGGAGTTGTTTGTGCGTAAAGGTGACGTGGTGGTGGTAAAACCTAACATCGGCTGGGACCGCACACCGGAACAGGCTGCCAATACGGATCCCGCCGTCGTAGCCGCTCTAGTTGAGCTGTGTTACCGTTGCGGGGCGCGTCGGGTGAACGTCTTCGACGTCACCTGTAACGATCAACGCAGATGTTATGAAAACAGTGGGATACAGTCAGCGGCCAAGGAAAAAGGGGCGCAGGTATATTTCCCGGACAACTGGAACGTGGTCAAGGCCCATTTTCCGTACGCCAGTCAGATGGAAGGCTGGTCATTATTGCGTGATGCCGTTGTCTGCGATACGTTTATTAACGTCCCGGTGCTTAAACATCACGGCCTGACTGGACTCACGTTATCGATGAAGAATCTGATGGGGGTCTGCACTGGCATCCGGGGCATGATCCACGTAGACATAGGTAAGAAACTTGTCGACCTGGTCGATTTCATCCGCCCGGAGCTGACCGTCATCGATGCGACTCGTTTCCTTTCCCGCAACGGACCGTCCGGAGGTAATATCGACGACGTTGTCCGCATGGACACAGTCTTGGCGTCAAAAGATCCAGTGCTGGCGGATGCTTATGCCTCCACCCTGGTTGGTCGGGACCCGCTTTCCATCACTTATATTAAAGAAGCCGCAGAGCGTAAACTAGGACAGTCAGATATCGCACGATCCAAGGTGAGCACGCTGCAGATTTAAGATGAAGCTCTATGCGCTCACGCCTGCCTTTCGTCAGGCAGGGGCATGGTTTCTGGCGACAGGATAATTTATGCGCAAACTGGTCATCGCCCGCCGGGCAGCACAGGTTTTATTCTTTTCCCTGTTTGTCTATGTCCTTTGGTCGACCACTTATCCCTTGAAGGGTCAGATGGCGCCACAGCTTTTATTCAAGCTGGACCCGTTGATCATGTTCGTCACCGCTGTTAGTCAGAAGGTTATTCTGCCTGGACTGATCTGGGCAGTTGGCATGACCGCTCTGACATTATTGCTGGGGCGCTTTTTTTGCGGATGGGTTTGCCCTATGGGGACTATTATCGATTGGGTCGGTGCTGCCGGCCGCAAGCTCAGGCGTCCAATATTGGCTGAGCGGCAAAGGCTCGCTCTCTCCGTACCCAAGTTCGTTATCCTGGGCTTGGTACTGATCTTGGCCTTCGTCGGGATACAGGCGGCCTGGGTCTTTGACCCCATCGTTACTGTGGCAAGGGTGGTGTCGCTGGATATTATTCCGGCAGTGACCGTGACCTTGGACCGCTTTCTTCAGTTTTGTATTCAGCGCTTCGGCCTCTACGATTCGTTTTATGATTTCTACCGATACTTGAAGGAAGGTCTGCTGGGTGTCAACGTCCATTTCTTTGCAAATTCGCTCATAACTTTGCTGTGGTTTTTGGCAGTTTCTGGCGGGGCGCTTTTAATATTACGTTTGTGGTGCCGAATGCTTTGTCCTTTGGGTGCCTGGTATGCCATGAACGCTCGGCCAGCCTGGCTTCAGCGCCGAGCGGACGGCTGCAACTCTTGCGGGGCATGTGTTCGTAAATGCCGGATGGGGGCTATAAAAGACGGGGCGGATTATCGTAAGGGTGAATGTATCCTGTGTATGGATTGTGTCTATGATTGTCCGCAGACAGTCGTGAGTTTCACCGGGAGTAGAAAGACTTTAACTTGCCCTGAGAAAGAACGGCCTGTCGCCGGAAAAGGTATTACCAGGGGGCAATTCCTGCTTTGTCTGGCAGCACTGGTGCCGTCCTGGGGTTTCCGTAGTAAGGACCTGATCGCCTTAACCAGCGACGCCAGTGCTCCGGTGATCCGTCCTCCGGGCGCCTCTCCGGAAAGCCGTTTCGTTAACACCTGCGTGCGCTGCGGTAACTGCATGAAGGTTTGCATAACTAACGGCCTGCAGCCGGTCATGCTGGAATCCGGCTGGGAAGGGTTGTGGACCCCGCAGCTGCTTCCGGAGGTCGGTTATTGCGAATATAACTGCACTCTTTGTGGAGAGGTCTGTCCGACGGGGGCCATACCTAGTCTTAATGTGCAGGATAAGCATCGGGCCAGTCTGGGTCTGGCTGTGATCGACCGTGCTGTGTGCCTGGCTTGGGATGGCAAGAAGGAATGCTTGGTCTGCGAGGAGCACTGTCCGGTAGCGGAGAAGGCAATTATCAATAAGGCGGAGATCGTGGATGGACGGACAATATTAAGGCCTTATGTAGATACCGATAGATGCATTGGTTGTGGCATCTGTCAGAACAAGTGTCCGACGCGTCCGATGCGGGCAATACGCGTAGACCCGGGGTTGCGACGAAAAGTCCGTCTATGAAAAGCAAGTCCGGAAAAGAAAGGATGGGCCGATGTCAGCAGGTTTAAGAGAAAGGTTGCGCACTTGTCTGGCATACAAAATACTTTGCGTCCTAAAGTGGGCGACCGTAAGTTTTCTGGTAGCTGGATACTGCAAGCTTTTGTTGATCATCAAGGCGCATTACCTCGATAAACAGCTAGGTATAGAGACCAGCGATTTTGTGTCTTTTAGAAATATCCGTGACTCTTTCCGGGATGGCCGATATAAAGACGGTGAGATTTATGAGGCTATAAGCTATGAGAAGTTGGGGCGCGTCCTGGCGTATTTGCAGATGACTCCCAAGGACGTCTTTGTCGACTTGGGTTGCGGAAAGGGGCGGGCAGTCTTGATGGCCGCTAGGCAGCCTTTAAGGAAGGCAGTGGGTGTCGAGTTGAGGGCGGATTTATACTTCAGGGCCCGTGCCAACCTGGACCGCCTCAATCTGGTTACCGAGGTGGTGCTCCTGAATGCTGACGCGGCTACTGTTGATATGCAAGAAGGTACGGTGTTCTTTATGTTCAATCCCTTCGGTTACAGAACTATTATCGATGTTCTGGCCAGGATTAGAGACAGCCTGGCGGCTAGGCCCAGAGATATCCGTATTGTTTATATTAATAGTGTTTACGCTGATTTGCTGGACAGCCAGCCCTGGTTGCGGCGCGAACAGAGCCTTGGTGATCCCAAAGACGTTATTTGGACCAGCAAATTGTGATCTGCAAGTTATACGACAGGTTTGGTGCGGCATTTGCAGCAAAGTCATTTACTTCATGTTTATCATACAAATGTGAAACTTTTGTCTTGTTACGTTTGTCTAATGGGGTGGAAGCGGAAAAAATCCCAAAACGGAGGTGCTGTATGAAGATCAATAAGACTTTACTCAAACTTTCATTTCTGGCCTTGTTCGTTGGCGCATTTTTATATGCTCCGACTCAAGCGCATGCCTGGTTTGGACATGACAGGCATTCGGGTCCTTCGTATCGACATCATGACCGGTATCCGTATGGCAGTATTTCCATTGGGTTACCGCACGGATTCCTGGAGTTTGGTTTTGGCGGGAGGAGATATTTCTATAATGCGGGTCTTTTCTACCTGCAAGACCGCACGCAGTACGTGGTCGTGCCGCCACCAACCGGAGCGGTTATATATCAGATCCCCAGTGGATGGCATACAGTCGTGATCGACGGAGTAACTTATTATGTTTACAATGGCGTTTATTATACGCGAATACCGCAAGGTTATCAGGTAGTACAGCCGCCGGCACCTGTCATAGTAGAGCCTGCGACGGTTGCAGCCAATATTGTACCGGATCAGTCTCAGTCACAGCCGCAACAGGAATTCGCCATCAATATTCCTAACAATAAGGGTGGGTACGTAACAGTTGTGATTAAACGCTCTGGTACAGGATTTGTAGGGCCGCAGGGTGAGTTCTACGAGGAGTTCCCCAAGGTGACCCAGTTGCAGGTCATGTATGCCAAGTAGTGTTGTTAGTGCGTCTGGTTGTAGGTAGAACAATGATCGTACGTCTGAATTGGCGCGCCCGAGCGCCAATACAGGGTTGGCGGGTTTAACCAACGGAGGGAGCTATGTCCGAATCGCAAAGCGGCAAGATGTTCGGAGCGGTGACTGTAGGTGAACGCGGTCAGATCGTCATACCGTCGGATATCCGTAAGAGCTTTCAGATAAAGCCCGGGGACAAATTGATAGTGTTTGCCCAGGCCAACGCGATACGCCTTATTCGCAGCGAGACTTTCACTAAGTTCCTGGCAGAAGCTTCTGAAGTTATGGAAAAGATCCAGAAATAGGTAAACATGCGTAAGACGATCTTACTTACAACCGCTCTGTGTCTTGTCAGTTGGGGTGCTTCCGCGGCCGAGACTACGATGACTTGGGAAGATTGTGTCCGGACGGCTAGTCGGAATAATCCTGATCTGGTGGCGGCCGGTGAGACCGTGGTGCAGTCGAGGGCCGCCAAGGCCCTTGCGGGTACCAACGTGTATCCTCAGTTGTCAGCCAACGCCGCAGCCGGTGAGTCTCAGTCCAAGAAGAACGGCCAGAAAGCTACCCATTCAGATTCCTATTCATATGGCGTATCCGGATCCTTGCTGCTTTTCGATGGACTATCGGCGAGTAATGCCATGCGCTCGGCGGCCCAAAACTTGGCGGCCGCCAGCGAAGCCTACCGGTTCTCTTCGGCGGATATCCGGTTGCAGCTTCGAACAGCCTTCATAAATATGCTGAAAGCGCAGAGCCTGATCCGCGTCGCGCAGGACATCGTGCATATTCGGGGGGACGAACTTAAACTTATTTCACTACGTTACAAGTCCGGGCTGGAACATAAAGGAGCCTGGCTGGACACCAAGGTCAGCATGACCCAGGCCGTGATCGATCTCAAGCAGGCGGTGCGCGGTTTAAAGCTGGCCCGACGGCAGTTGAACCAGGCCATGGGCCAGAAAGATGATTATAATTTCAGAGTGTCAGCCGGTTTTGATGTTAAGGAGGCATTCAGTTCCCAGCCTGATTTTGCGGTTATCGCAAATAATCATCCCTCGGTCAAGCAGGCTAAAGCCAAGGAAAGATCAGCGGATTTCTCCTTAAAAGCCGTACGCGGATCCTATTATCCCCAGGTGTCGTTGCAAGGCTCGGCGACCAAAGACGGAGCACAATGGCCACCGGAAGACAGAGGTCTGGGCGCGCAAGTGGTGGTCAGCCTGCCGCTTTTGGAAGGCGGGTCGCGCCAGGCCAAAGTGGCCCAGGCAGAATCGATCCTGCGCCAATCGACAGCGCAACTGAGCAGTGTGCAGAATAGCGTTCAACTTGGGCTGGCGCAGGCCTGGGAGGACTTCAGGCAGGCAGTGGAGGCGGTCAGGGTGGCCAGGGAGGCTCTTAAAGCCAACGAAGAGCGCTCACTTATCGCCGAGGCGCAATACTCGACGGGATTTATTTCGTACGATAACTTGACGATCATACAGAATAACCTGGTGCAGTCCAAGAAGTCCTGGTTGAACGCCCGGGCCAACGCCTTGTTGACCGAAGCCAGGTGGGTAAGCGCGAAAGGAGAAACGTTGGAATATGCGAATCAATAAATTTTTTCTTATAGCGATCATTCTGCTGCTGGCAGGCCTGGTATTTTGGGGGGTGCGAAGTTCCGGGAAGAATCGCTCCTCCAAGAACAACGTCCGGATCCTGCATGCCAAGAAAGGCACTATTCAGACTATTATTTCCACTACCGGCGATGTATTGCCGAAAAATCGCCTGGAGATCAAGCCTCCGGTAAACGGACGGGTGGAGCAAATTTTGGTACAGGAAGGCGACATGGTCGAGACCGGTCAAATAGTAGCCTGGATGAGTTCCACCGACCGGGCCGCACTGCTGGATGCTGCCAGGGGCAAAAGCCCGGACTCCCTGGCTTATTGGAACGACGTTTACAAACCCATCGCTCTGGTGGCGCCTATGAAAGGTCAGGTTATCGTAGCCACCATGCAGCCCGGTCAGACCGTAACCACGTCGGATGCGGTGATCGTGCTTTCCGACCAATTGATCTTTCGAGCGCAGGTCGATGAAACCGACATCGGAAAGATAAATATCGGACAAGAGGCGACGGCCACCCTGGATGCTTATCCGGAAACAAAGATCAAAAGTCAGGTTGATCACATTTATTATGAATCCAAGACAGTCAACAACGTCACTATTTACGAGGTGGACTTGAAGGCTCAGGAATTACCGGCCTTCTGCCGTTCCGGGATGAACGTGTCTGTCGACTTCAAGGTGGCTGGCAAGGATGATATCTTGACCCTGCCGATAGACGCGGTACATAAGGACAATGGCATTTCGTATGTTCTTTTGAAAAGCCCGGCGGGAAAGTCCCCGGTCAAACGCGAGGTCCAAGTCGGCATAGCGGATGATGCTCGCGTTGAGATCGTCTCTGGTGTAACCGAAGAGGATGATGTCCTGGGAAACGGCAAGAAGTTCGTACTACCGAAATCATCGACCGGCACCAATCCGTTCGGGCCATCCAGGCCGCCCGGTGCCTCACGGAGAAATTAAGGGATCTCATGATCGAATTGCGACATATCAACAAGACTTACCGGATGGGAACGGTCGATGTGCATGCTTTACGCGATGTTTCCTTGACCATTCGGCAGGGCGAATTCGTGGCAATAATCGGAGCGTCCGGTTCCGGCAAATCTACTCTTATGCATACTCTGGGCTTGCTGGACCGGCCGGAGAGCGGGGAATATATACTGGGTGGCCAGGATGTCGGGTCTTTATCCGACGATCAATGGGCGCTTCTACGCAATAAGCATATCGGTTTTGTATTTCAGCAGTTCCATTTGTTACCGCGCATGTCAGCTTTGGCGAATGTCACGCTGCCGCTAATCTATGGAGGCAGTAGGCGTTCCCACGACAAGGCCCGTTTACGCCTTAAGGAAGTTGGTCTGCAGGACCGCGAGAGCCATTGCCCCAACGAACTTTCCGGCGGTCAACAGCAACGCGTGGCGATCGCTCGTTCGCTTATCAACGATCCCTGGCTACTTATGGCCGACGAGCCTACCGGTAACCTGGATTCCAAAAGCAAAAGCGAGATAATGGGCCTTTTCAAGGCCTTGCACAGCCAAGGCAAGACCGTGATCCTGGTTACTCACGAACCGGAGATCGCGGCTCAGGCTGGCCGTATTATTACCATGCGGGACGGGCAGATCGTTTCAGACCAGATTCAGCCTGGCAATGTCGCAGATCCGGTAGCCGTAGTTGAGCTAGAGGAAGTCAAAGCTGTTGACGTCAGCATCCCCAAAGACGGTCGGAGCAATATGCAGTTCTTAGATTACATGCGCCAGGCGATATTCGCCATGCTGGCGCATAAAATGCGGGCTTTTCTCTCAATATTGGGGATATTGATCGGAGTGGCGGCTGTTATCGCCATGGTGGCCATCGGACTGGGCGCGCAGGAATCCATCAAGACCCAGCTTGCCTCGTTAGGTTCCAATCTGCTTATGGTCAGGCCTGGTTCCAGCCATTCCGGCGGGGTTTCACTGGGCGCCGGAGCTTATACCCGATTTACCTTCCAGGATGGCAGCGCTATAGCGAAGTTATCCGATTCTGTCAGCAATGTCTGTCCTTCCGTCACCGGACACATTCAATTGGTGTACGGCGGCAAGAACTGGAGCAGCCAACTGGAAGGTGTGGGGCCATCCTATGAAGAGGTGCGGGCGGCCAAGCCAGTGGCAGGCAGGTTCTTTACTGCAGAAGAGGTGACGTCGCGGGCCAAAGTGGCTTTACTGGGAACGACGGTGGTTAAACAACTTTTTGGCGACGATGATCCCGTAGGCCAAACCTTGAAGATAAACCGGGTTAATTTTACCGTGATTGGCGTACTGCCGTCGCGTGGCGCCAGCCCGTTCCGGGATCAGGACGACCTGGTGGTGATACCGGTGACAACCGCCATGTACCGCATCCTGGGTAAGCAGTATATCGACAGCTTTTACGTTCAAGCTATTGATCCTAACGCTACCGACCAGGCCCAGCAGGAGGTTCAGGACGCCTTGGCCAAGCAGCATCATTTGACGGCCAAGGAAGCGACGGATGCATTTCAGGTCCGTAATATGTCGGACATTAAGCAGGCCATGGAATCGAGTACGAAGACCATGGGGATGCTCCTTGGCGCCATCGCGGCGATATCGCTTCTCGTGGGTGGTATCGGCATCATGAACATCATGCTGGTCTCGGTGACGGAAAGAACGCGCGAGATCGGTTTACGCAAAGCCCTGGGCGCCAATAATCATGACATCATGACCCAGTTTCTTATCGAATCCGTGCTTATGTCGTTGATCGGCGGGGTCGCCGGCATTTTGGTAGGCATTGGTGCGTCCTTGCTTATAACCTGGCTGGCCGGCTGGGCCGTCAAGGTTTCACTTTCATCGATCCTTATCGCTACCGCTTTTTCAGCGCTGGTCGGGTTGGCCTTTGGGCTGTGGCCAGCACGGCAAGCCTCCAGTCTTAATCCTATCGAAGCTCTGCGTTACGAGTAACTAGTCGTTCTTCCTTTCTTCTAAGGGCCATAAGCTGACCGGAATTGATAGCGAGCCAGAAAGAAAAGACCGGTTTCGCAGAAAGAGTCTTCGTGCGAAACCGGTCTTTGTATTTAACATGTGTTGCTTTTACAGGTGGCGCGCTATCCGGCCTTCCACTTTCTCGAACTGAGGCGCGTACTTGGCCACGGGGCGTCCAAAACAGATGCCCATCTGTTCGTAAAGCATGACCTGGTTTAAGTCCACATGGCGCTGTTCAATGGCCTTCTTGGATTCCATGTAGCGGACCTTGTCGCCATCTATTCCGACGATAGTGACGCCGACGATGCCCTGTTTAAGAAGCATGACAGCTGCTGAGCCGGCTTCCTTGCCGAAACAAACGTCATAGGCGGAGGAATGGCCGCAGCGAACCAGATGTCCAGGGACGACCGAGCGGACTTCCGGGATCTCATTCATTTTCTCGACATACATCTTGGTCTTTTTCATCAGCCCCTTTATCTCCGGGTCGGCCTTGAGGCGCTTGGTAAGTTCCTGAGAGACGTACTTACCGGCTCCGGCCAGCTTTTTGTGTCCGAAGGAATCTATGCCAGCCGATTCGTCCACGATATCGGAGCCATCGGCGTTCTTCAAGCCTTCCGCCACCACGATCATATAGGCACCGGCGAGAACATCGCTGCGCAATATGCGGCCGAAATAATGCTGCTTCATGTGCTTGTAGAGGATGTCAAAATCGGTAGGTACTTCCGGGATGAGAATAGCGTCAGCATCCGAGGCAACGCCGCCGCGGAAAGCGGTGTGGCCGGCGTAGCGTCCGAAGACTTCGAGAACCAGCACGCGGTTATGTGTCACTGCGGTGGTCTTCAACTCATCCACGAACTGGGCGATACGGTTGATGGTCGAGTCAGCGCCAACCGAGTAGGTCTGCAAGTCGAGGTCCATGGTCTTGGGAGCGTGGACGCATTTGATGCCCTGCTCGTAAAGGTCGACCATGACCGAGCCGGAGTCATCACCGCCGGAGATAACCAGGCCGTCTATGCCGAACTTTTGCATGCCGGACTTGATGCGGGCGTATTTGTTAGGATCCTCAATCTTCTTGACCTTGACCCGGGAATGTCCGGCTTCGGAACCCGCCATATTGGCGTTGATCTGGTCAACCCGTTCCGGGCTAAGCAGGGTCAGCTTGTCGATATCCAGCAGGTTGTAGAGTCCGGCGTAGCCATTGGGGATAACGTAGGGCTCGATACCCAGGCTGTTGGCCATCTGGGCTGCGCCTTTTACTACGCCGTTCAGGCCGCCGCAGTCGCCGCCGGAAGTTAAGATACCGATCTTCTTCATATTGGAACTCCTTTGTTGATTAATTGACTATGAGGACTTTGAGGAACCCGTCCAAATTAACATAAGGGGAAAGGGAAATCAATTTGAAATTGCCGGAAAAGCTTGCCTGGTAATAGCTGAGCTCATAAGGCCTGCACAAAGAAGTCGGGCATCACTTTCCCCGGGCTTCCTTAAGCATGGCTTTGGCATGCCGGATGGCCACGTCGGTCATCTTGTCGCCGGCCATCATGTGGGCCAGTTCCGCGATCTGATCATGGTCGCCCAGCGTATCCACAACTGTTCTGGTCCGGCCTTTCTCGACGGTCTTCTGGATCTTGAAATGGGCGTCGGCAAAGGCCGCGATCTGGGGCAGGTGAGTGATCAGGATCACCTGGCGGTGGGCGCTTATTTCCTTAAGTTTGGTGCCTATGGTCGTACCTAGCCGGCCGCCGATCTGCGCGTCGATCTCGTCGAAAATGAGGACCGGGACCGGGTCAACCGCCATCAGCGCCTTCTTGATCGCCAGCATTATGCGGGCTGATTCACCGGAGGAAACTATCTCGGCCAGGGGCTTCAGGCTTTCACCCGCGTTGGGGCTGATAAAGAAAACGACCTTGTCGCGGCCGGCTGGTCCAAACTCTGCCGACTCGAGACGGGCTTCAAACAGAACCGCTTTGAAGCCGAGCTCCTGTAGTTCTTTCTCGATGGTTTTCTTAAGAAGCGCTGCCGTCTTTTTGCGCAGTCTGGTGAGGTCCGCGGCCAACGCGCCAAGTTCCTTCTCCCGTGTCTGGAGTTCCTTCTGCAGTGAACTGGTATTGTGTTCAAAGTCGCTTAGCAGATCCAGCTTGCGCTTGGCTTCGGCGTGAAAGGTCAGCGCCTCTGCCAGCGTCGGACCGAACTTTCTCTTAATATCGTGGTAGATGTCGATCTGCCGGTTGATATCCTGGGTGTGATCCGGATCGAATTGCAGGGAGTCGGCATAATCGCGTAAAGCAGATGTCAGGGCTCGGACGCTGTCCTGTACGGAGGATAATTCGTCCAGATGGACAGCAGCTTTGGGGTCAATGTCGGACAGGCTTTCAAGCGGCTTGTAGGCACGGGTGAGGGCTGCCTCAATGCCGGCTTCTTCGTGAGTCAGACAATCCAGCGCCTGGCTGACGTGGAAGAAGAGTTTTTCCGCATTATTGACTTTGACCCGGTCGGTCTCCAGTTGGGACAGATGTGCATCGTCGAGCGGAACCTGTTCGAGTTCGTTGACCTGGTGGGTCAAAAGTTCCAGGTCGCGCTCACGGGTGCGTGCCAGATCCTTGAGTGTATCAAGCTGTTTGCGGATGTCGCAATAGCCAGCGTAACAGGTTTGGTATGCTGGCAGGGCCTTTCCGAAATCCGTCAAGGCATCCAGGATGCCGATATGCATGTTCTCGGCCAGCAGTAGCTGATGGTCGTGCGGGCCGTGGAAGTCGATCAGGCGGCTGCCCAGTTCCTTGAGCTGAGCGACCGTAGCGGTGAGGCCGTTTATTTTGACCCGGTTCTTGCCGTCAGTAGAAGCTGAACGTTGAATAAGCACGGCGCCATCGTCATCAGGGAAATCATCCAGTAGATGCTTAAGCTCTTTTAGGAGTGCTGGAGTGGGCCGGAATACCGCAGACACCAGGCACTGGTCAGCCTGATCCCGAATATGACTGGCCTGGAAACGTTCGCCCAGAGAAAAGCGTAACGCATCGATAAGGATAGACTTTCCAGCTCCGGTCTCGCCGGTGAGGATGTTAAGACCGATCGTGAAATCCAGGGCCACGGACTCAATAATACCGAAATTCTTTATCGTGAGGCTTTCTAGCATGCGACCATGATAGCAAAATTTTTATTGTCGAACATTTTCTTTACACAAATTATCTGTTTTGCTAATATTACGTCCCTTGCAGGAAGCTTGACCGACGCGATCGGCTGAAATATATACGTATTGCCCTAAGGTTATGTCGGCTAAAAATATCTCTACCGACGTAGCTCAGCTGTTAGAGCAGCGGTTTTGCCCCTTGATTTTGTTGGCCCTTAGATTTCTGCCGACGTAGCTCAGTTGGTAGAGCAGCGGTTTTGTAAACCGCTGGTCGGGGGTTCAATTCCTCTCGTCGGCTTATTTGGCCAACAAAATCGGGGGTCTGTTTATTGACTAATTGAGCCGGAGACGGATAGCCCGTAGTCGTGAGCGGTTAGCGTGCAGGCAACGGGATAAACAGTGGTTCGGGGATTTGAATCCATTCGTCTTTGATATGGACCGACATAACCGGTGGTTCTTTGTTTTTTAATGTTATACTTGCTTCATCCGGCCGGATTGATTACATTCGCCTGGCCGGTTTTGGTTATGTAATTTTGTGGGCAGATACTCAAGTGGCCAACGAGGACAGACTGTAAATCTGTTGCGCTCGCGCTACGAAGGTTCGAATCCTTCTCTGCCCACCATTTTTTCTCCCTAATTAAGCTGGGAGAGATAATATAAGCCCTGATCAGCATTGCTGGTCGGGGCTTTCTTATTTACAGACGTTTCAGGTAGTTATGTCAATCCGTTCTCCTATCAGGAGATGAAAAAATACAGCGACAAGCATTTACATATTGCAAAGTTAACATATAATGAAAAATCTAAATAATTTGAGTTAAGATAAAGCAACCTCACAACAGAAAAGAGTCTTATGTTCGCCCCGAAGTTATTTACCTGTCTTCAGGATTATTCTAAAGAAAAATTTATCTCCGATTGTATTGCTGGCGTTATCGTTGGTGTTGTGGCTATCCCTTTGGCTATCGCCTTTGCAATTGCGTCAGGGGTTTCTCCTGATAAGGGACTTCTGACAGCTGTTATCGCGGGATTTTTGATTTCCGTCTTGGGGGGCAGCCGTGTACAGATAGGCGGGCCAACGGGTGCCTTCGTGGTGATCGTTTACGGGATCGTGCAGAAGCATGGTGTGGACGGTCTTATCATCGCAACTTTAATGGCCGGTATATTGCTGGTTATCATGGGAGTTGCCAAACTCGGCACAGCTGTAAAATTCATCCCACATTCGGTAATAGTGGGTTTTACCAGCGGCATAGCGGTCATTATCTTCTCCTCCCAGGTGAAAGATTTCTTGGGGCTAAGCATTGACAAGGTCCCAGCGGAGTTCGTCGAGAAATGGCGAATATTTATAGAACATATCGGGACGCTCAATCCCGATGCTTTAATGCTGGGCCTTTTAACTGTTTTGATCATCGTGATATCTCCCAAGATTTCTCAAAAAATACCGGGAGCGCTTATTGCCCTGGTTTCGGTATCCGCGTTGACCGCGTTCTTCCATTTGCCGGTAGAGACGATCGGCAGCCGATTCGGTGAGTTGCCGCATTCGCTGCCCACTCCGCATTTCCCGCTGATCGGGCTCACAACCATTCGCGAGTTATTTCAGCCTGCTGTTACTATTGCACTGTTAGGTGCCGTTGAGTCCCTTTTATCGGCGATCGTAGCTGATGGCATGATCGGGGCTCGGCATAGGTCTAATACGGAACTTATTGCCCAGGGGGTCGGGAATATCGCTTCTGCACTCTTTGGAGGCATCCCGGCCACTGGTGCTATAGCCAGAACGGTCACCAATATCAAGAACGGTGGGCGATCACCGGTAGCGGGCATAGTGCACTCGGTGACTGTACTTTTGATAATGCTATTTCTGGGAGGACTTATCAAGTATGTTCCTTTGGCCTGTTTGGCCGGAATTCTGGTTGTGGTTGCGTATCACATGAGCGAGTGGAGATCCTTTTGTGAACTATTACTTTGGTCCCGGGGAGGGGCCATGGTGCTTTTATCAACATTTCTTCTGACGGTCTTTGTTGATCTCAACGCTGCCATTGAGGTGGGAGTTGTGTTGGCTGCTTTCATCTTTATGAAACGTATGTCAGAGGCCACTAATATCAAAGTCGTGGCAAAAGAATTTGCTGATGACGATAAAGGTGAGGATCGTCCGTTATCGACTTTTGCTATTCCTAATGGCGTAGAGATTTACGAGATCAATGGCCCTCTCTTTTTCGGAGCAGCCAATCGTTTCGATGAGATCGACCGGCAGGTTAGTCAAAAACCTAAGGTGCGGGTTCTGAGGTTCCGCGATGTCCCTCTCATTGATTCAACCGGGATGCACGCGCTCAAAGGGTTTTACGATAAGTGTAAAAGGGAGCGCATACATATGATCATTACCGGCCTTCATGTTCAGCCTTTAAATGAGATGGTAAAATCCAACCTTTATGACCTGATCGGCGAGGCCAATGTCTTTTCCAGTATGAAAGAGGCGCTCGTAAGGGCGGAAGAGTTGCTGAAAGTTAAGTAAGTGAAAAGGTGGCTAAGCCATGAAGAGTACAGATGATATGGTCTTTAAGATCAAGGCGGATTTTTTAAGAGCGCTGTCACATCCGGTACGCCTGCAGGTCATCGAGTATCTGAAGAATGGCGAAGCCAGCGTCGGTAAACTTGTCCAGGAATTGGGTGTAGAGCAGTCCAGCTTATCACGTCATTTGGCTATTCTTAAAGAGCTGGGCGTTTTGGAAGCCAGGCAGGAAAAGAAGAATGTATATTACAATCTGCATGATCACGATATTTTCAACGTTTTACGACCTATTGCGGAACTGCTTCGAAAGAAACTGAAACGAAGTGAGAAGATTTTGGAAAGTTTAGGCAAGAATTAAGAACTTGTCTAATATTAATTTTGCTAGCAGTACTTTTAAGGTCGTTTGTTATGTTAAGCCATTTTGATGTGCCTCCCGAGATCATCATTTTGCCAGTTGAGGTGTAGTGATATGCAATTAACCTTTCGTGATATCGAACAAGCATTTAAGATCGAGGAAAAGACGCTTTACAAGTGGTTGAACTCCAAAGGAATGCCTGCGGTAAAAGCTAATGATCAGTATTATTTTAACTCCGTCGAGGTACTGGAATGGGCCTTGAAGTGCCGCATCCCACTGACACCTGGAGCGCTTAAGCTGTGCGAAAAGACGCGTTCCGGCCAAGATGTCATCACCCCGGCGCTGGCGAATGGCGGAATTTATTTTGGCCTGCAGGGAGGCCGGAGCGAAGAGGTCCTGGAAAAAGTCCTGGATCACTTACCCCTGCCGGCTAATATTGCCAAAGAACCATTGAAAGAGATGTTGCTCTCTCGCGAACAGGTAGGTACGACCGGCATCGGCAATGGCATAGCTATCCCTCACGTCAAGCATCCTGTGGTGCTGGCGGGGATGGAGCCAATGGTGGGTCTCTTCTTTCTGGACCAGGCTGTGGACTTTTCGTCTTTGGATGGAGAAAAAGTCCATACTTTATTTGTTATATTGTCATCTTCCTTTAAAGGACATCTGTCAATACTGTCACGGTTGGCATTTTGCCTTCAGGACGAAGGCGTTAAAGAAGCTCTGGGACGGCGAGCTAATCGGGAAGAGATCCTGGCTTCATTCCAGGTGGCAGAATCGAAAACCAAACGGCCTATCTGATGGAACACATCTTTCAACATTCCTGGCAGGTCCCGTTTGGCGAGGTCTCGCTTAAGCTGGACCCCTTAAGCCTCATCTTCTTGCTGGCAGTTTCAATCCTTGTGGTATCCGCTGGGCTTTACGGAGTTGGCTATATGCGTCTATACCGAGGGGCAAGGCCTGTCGGTATGCATATATTCTTCTATTTATTACTGGCGCTGGCCCTGGTAGTCGTGATCACCGCCAACAATGTCATACTGTTCCTTGGGGCCTGGGAAGTAATGACCGTGGCAACATATTTTCTGATCGTCTTTAACGACGAGAAAGCCGCCACCCGTAAGGCTGGTTTTCTATATCTTATTGCAACTCATTGCGGAGTCTTCTGCCTGTTCCTCATGTTCTTTTTGATGTCGCATATATCGGGCTCAATGAATTTTGATGCGATAGCGCGGACCAGCTTCTCGCCGGTAGTCGCAGGCACGATATTCTGCCTGGCACTTTTAGGCTTCGGCATTAAAGCCGGACTATTGCCTTTTCATATTTGGCTGCCTCATGCCCATCCGGCAGCACCGTCTCACATTTCTGCGCTTTTATCCGGCGTTGCGATCAAAACGGGTATTTATGGGATCTGTCGGATATTGTGGATAATGGGAGCGCTTCCGGACTGGTGCGCGTATGTTCTGCTGATCATGGGTGTTGTTTCGGGTGTTATGGGCGTTTTATATGCTCTGGGACAGCATGAGTTGAAGAAACTTTTGGCTTATCACAGTATTGAGAACATCGGCATCATTGTGTTGGGACTGGGAGTGGGATCGCTGGGGCGCGGTCATCAAATGCCGTTTCTGACGGTGATAGGGTTTGGGGGTGCGCTGCTGCATGTCTTCAACCATTCGCTCTTTAAGGGGCTTTTGTTCCTCGGAGCTGGCGCAGTGATCCAGAAGACGCGCACTGGCGAGATGGATCGAATGGGAGGCTTGTCCAAAGTTATGCCTTTGGTCAGCGTACTATTTCTGGTTGGTGCGTTGGCAATTTGCGGGCTACCGTTATTCAATGGCTTTATCAGTGAGTTCATCATTTTCTTCGGACTCTTTCAGGGCTTGATACATTTGCCTTTACCGGGAGCGGCCGCTTGCGCGCTGGGTATCCTGGCTTTGGCGTTAATGGGCGCGCTGGCATTGGCTTGTTTTACCAAGGTTTACGGGACAGTCTTTTTAGGGAGATCACGCCGGGCAGGAGAACCGGTCATGCCGGGGGATCCCTCACGCTGGATGACAATTCCTATGCTGATCCTGGCCGGATCGTGCGTCTGGATCGGGCTGGCTCCAGAAACCATGGGACGCATTGCCTTCTCCGGAGGGGAATATATAGCACACCTGGACTCCTCGAGGTTTAACCTTGATCAGGTTATGGCACCTTTATCTGGTGTCATTGGCGGTGCGTTCGTATTTCTTGCTTTAGGATCCCTTTTAATCTTTTTGCGGCGATTTCTTTTGAGACGGCTGTCCGTGCCGGTTAATGAAACCTGGGCTTGCGGTTTCTCTCAGGTGACGCCGAGGTTCCAGTATTCCTCGGCCTCCTTTGCTTATTCGATCGTCAATTTTGTCAAAGCACTTCTGTTATCTCGTCGGCACGGCGGGCAACTGGATACTATTTTTCCCGGTAAAGCGCATGTATCTTCTTCGGTGCACGACGCTGCCGAAGAGTCGATGTTTCGCCCCTTGCTTTCCAGGTTAGGTGGAGTTTCCAAGATCCTTGATGACAATCAGGTGCGCCATACACAATGGTATCTGATGTATATCTTTTTATTTTTAATATTTCTATTAGCGTGGAAAATGAGATGATGATGCTTATTCTCATAATACTGCACTGGCTTATCGCTCTTCTGCTGTCGCCTTTTCTGCTGGGCGTGATAAGTAAGGTTAAAGCATTCTTTGCCGGCAGAGTGGGGCCATCGTTGTTTCAGCCATATTATGATCTATCAAAGTTGTTTCAAAAGAGCGCGGTGTACAGTCAAACCACGACGTGGGTCTTTCGCGCGGCGCCAGTTGTAGCTCTGGCTTCTGCGCTACTCTTGGTGCTGGTCATACCATTGGGAGGGCTGGACGCGCCGCTTAAGTTTCAAGGTGACATCTTCCTTGTGGCGTATATTTTAGCTCTGGCCAGGTTTTTCATGATAGCAGCATCGTTTGATACCGGTTTCAGCATGGAAGCGATGGGCGCCAGCCGCGAAGCCTTCTTTGCATGTTTATCTGAACTGGTGTTGTTTATGAATTTTATTACTCTGGCACTTTTGACGCGGAGTATTTCCTTATCGCAAATGATCGGTGCTGATAGTCCGCTGTCCTGGAGCCACTTGGGGCCAACGCTGCTTTTGGTCGTGGCCAGTCTTTTTGTTGTGCTACTCGCCGAGAATTGCCGCATTCCGATCGACGACCCGGATACCCACTTGGAACTGACCATGATCCATGAAGTCATGATCCTGGACCATAGCGGAGTGGATCTGGCATATATGACTTACGCTGCCGCGCTTAAATTCTTAATATTTGCAACCGTACTGGTCCCTATCCTATCAGGCTGGACAGGCGTATTTATTAAGGATATGTCGATCTATATTACCGGGCTGCTGGGACTGGCTATTGTTGTTGGCATTGTGGAGTCGTCCATGGCGCGTCTACGTCTTAACCGCGTGCGGAATCTGCTTCTGATCGCCTTTGTCTTGGCATTTTTTGGCTTTATCGTAACGATGTGGAGAGGTTGAGACATGACGACCTGGATCGATGCAAGCTGCATCTTGATCGTGTTTCTGGCGCTGACCATGCTGGCCACATACCGCATCGTTGGAATTATCAAGATCTTTGCAGCGCAGTCCTTTGTTTTGGGACTGACGCCTTTCTTTCTGCATGCAGACGGGCTTACGATCCGTGATATCGTTATCGCCATGGGCACGATCGTTCTTAAGACAGCATTTGTCCCGTTTGTTCTTTTATGGGCCATGCGGCATGTTTCGATGCGTTCGGAGATCAAGCCTATTATTGGCCTAGGTACGTCGATCGTATTTGGAGCGATGATCATCGCTGGGGCCTTTTGGGTTTCATTATCACTACATTTGCCCGGTAAGCCAATATCGGACCTGATGCTGCCTTGCTCACTTTCCACGGTTCTCTTAGGATTTCTGATCATGGTCACCCGCACTCGAGCTGTAACGCAGGTCCTTGGGTATCTGGTCATGGAGAACGGCATATTTCTTTTTACGCTCTCTCTCTTTGACGTGATGCCGACCTTGATCGAAATGGGCATTCTTTTAGATATCTTTGTTGCAGTCTTTATCATGGCCATCATCGTTAACCATATTAACGACGAGTTCGAACGGTCGCCGGCCTCAGTTAGCCGATCCAAGATGGGGGAAGCGTTCTGATGCTAGCGATCCTTATCTTGATACCATTCATTTGCGCTTTTCTTGTGATGCTTCCCAGCACAAAGCAATTCAAGGGAAAGCTGTTCCTCCTGGTTACTTTATTGCATGGACTGATCGTTGCGTCTTTCTGGAAAGTGCTGCCGGCGCCGGAGTTTGACGGATTTATTGCCTTAGACCAGATGAGCTTGATCCTCATGTCGATCATCAGTTTACTGTTTCTTTTAGTGGCGGTATTCATGCTGGGTTATTTTGAGCATGAACAAAGAAGCAACCGCAAGTTGATAGCCTGCTTACTGGCCTTGTTGTCCACAATGACGCTATCTTCGGTAAGCCGTCATATGGGTCTCTTGTGGATGGCTGTGGAGACATCTACCCTTTTCAGCGCGCCCTTGATAAGTTTTCATCGCAACAGAGACAGCCTGGAGGCTACCTGGAAGTATTTGCTGGTGTGTTCGGTGGGAATAGCGCTGGCGCTCATGGGCACTTTCTTTCTGGCAATTGCTGCACACGATGTCCATACGCTGCTACTTTCGGAAATTCTGGATAAGGCCTCATCGCTATCGACGAACTGGCTGAAGCTCAGTGTGATTTTCTTGCTTGTCGGGTATGGCTGTAAGATGGGCCTGGCGCCGATGCATAGCTGGAAACCGGAAGCGTATGGCCAGTCTACAGGTATGGTGGCTGTTCTGATGTCCGGGGCCGTTACCCAATGTTCATTCCTGGCGCTTGTTCGCGTCGGTCAAATCTGCGGCAAGACCGGACTGGCGGACTTTTATTCATCGATCTTGATCCTGACAGGCTTGTTATCGTTGGCCGTACCGGCTTTGTTCATTTTGAGCGAAAGAAACATCAAGAGGGCTTTTGCCTATTCTTCGATCGAACATATGGGGCTACTGGTGTTGGGGCTGGGCATGGGTGGTGTGGGCGTATTCGGAGCATTATTTCACATGATCAACAATGCCCTGGCCAAAGTCATCATGTTTTTAACAGCCGGTTCGATCGCTCAGAAATACGGATCGTCCCGGATGGACGAAGTGCGAGGAGTGATTCATATTTATCCTGTCACGGGGACATTCTTGATCAGCGCGCTTTTGGCCGGGACCGGCATGTTTCCTTTTGCCACCTTCCATAGCGAACTGATGATCTTGAACGCTGCGGTCATCTCCAGGCATTACGTCTTGGCCTTCTTCGTGGTGGCTTGTCTGGCAGTGATGTTTATCGGCGTCGCCAGGATCGTTCTTGATATTGTTCACGGCCAGCCCACTGAACCGGTCCTGGAAAAGAAAGAGAACTTTTTTATGAATTCTGCAATTGTCGCTGCGATCATCGGTTTGATCGGCATCGGTCTTTGGATGCCGGCTCCTTTGGAAAAGATCCTTAGCGCAGCAGTGCTTATTGCGAACGGGTAATGCGGAGTACAGGAATGCTCAGGAGTAAGAGTTTTTATGGAATTGTTTAACGGCGGCAATATAGCTTTAGCGGATGTTCCGTTGCTGACGGCCCATGAATTTCGCAGCAAGGTTCTGCATCTATGTCGCGGCGATGCCAGGTTGCTGAACCTTTTCGGTCATTTAGTATCCGACCAGGGCGTGCGCTTGTTCGCGGTCTTGGGATTTGATGAAGAGGCGCAATTGCAGATAGTGTCAACACTGGTTCCGGCTGATCGTGCGCAATATGAAGCGTTGACCCCGGATCTATTACAAGCGCATTGGTTTGAGCGGGAGATCGCTGAGCAGTGGGCTGTTCGCCCGGCAGGTCATCCCTGGCTCAAGCCTATTCGCAGGCATGGCAATTATCGCGGTGTTGCGGATATTTGGCAGGATATCTCTAACCCGCATCCATTCTTCGCTATTGATGGCGATGAGGTGCATGAAGTCGGGGTCGGGCCTGTTCATGCCGGCATTATTGAGCCCGGGCATTTCCGATTCCAGTGCCACGGAGAAGAGATCATACACTTGGAGGTCCAGCTCGGGTATCAACATCGCGGTATCGAGCGAATGATGTGCGGTAAAGATCTGAGACGCGCGGTGTTGTTAAGCGAGTGCATCGCTGGCGATACTTCCGTCGGGCATTCGATGGCATTCTGCGAAGTGACGGAATCCCTGGCGGGATGCCTGGTTTCACCCAGGGCGCAGGCTATTCGTGCCGTAGCCCTTGAATTAGAGCGGGTGGCCAATCATGTGGGCGACTTGGGTGCTCTGGGTATGGATGTCGGTTTCTTGCCAACGAGCGGCTATTTTGGTCGCATGCGGGGGGATTATCTAAACTTGCTCCTAGCATTGACCGGCAATCGGTTCGGCAAGGGGCTATGTCGTCCGGGTGGTGTATTATTTGATATCGATGAAAGCATGGCGGAGGATCTCTGTCGTAAACTCAAACATTATAAGAAAGAATTTGATCAGGTGAGCGATCTGCTCTTTACCCGACCGTCGGTGCTGGCGCGTTTTGAAGATGTCGGAACGCTTTCGCGCAAGACTGCCCAAAAGATCGGCTTGGTGGGGCCGGCTGGTCGCGCCAGCCAGCTGGAACTTGATGTGCGGATCAACTATCCTTCCGGGATGTGGCAATTCCATCACGTCCCGATATCGTTGGGAGCAACGGGGGACGTATTCGCCAGGGCTTTTGTGAGACGCCAGGAAGTCCTGCGCTCTTTGGAATTCTTGCTCAAGATCCTGCCGACCTTGCCCAAGGGGAATTTGATGACACCTTTGGCAAATTTCATGCCGGATACGTTCGCGGTGTCGATGGTCGAAGGCTGGCGTGGTGAGATCATGCACGTTGGCATCACAAACAGCGAAGGCGGATTCGCCCGCTACAAGATAAAGGATCCGTCTTTCCATAATTGGTTCGGGTTGGTCCTAGCTGTGCGTAATGAGGAGATCTCCGACTTTCCGTTATGTAACAAGAGTTTTAATTTGTCTTATTGCGGGCATGATCTATGAAGCGCCATGACCTCGCGGACACGGTTTTCTGGTTACAGGATAAAAGGTTCCTATGCTGAAGATACTCAAAACACGATTTCTACAGGGTTGTCGGACGCTTGCCTTTCCTAAAAGACTGCCGCCCGTCCTGCCGGAACGTTATCGCGGGCGGCCAATTGTCGCCGGGCAAGAAGCATTAGACCTGGGAAAGATGACTTTTATTCCTGATACTGGCATCGAGTATTCCCGTGATTATCGAATGGCTGTATCCTCCCGTGACGCTTTGATCCTCAAAGGTGATGGGCTGGTGCTCGCGAGTAGACTCAGAGATGAAATGTTCAGGGTCTTCGGTCGCTCCCTCAAACTGCGTCAGGTTTCAGCCGGCGGATGCAACGCCTGCGAGCTCGATATCAACGTGCTTAATACGCCGGTCTTTGATCTTAGCCGTTTTGGTGTTCAATTC
>JAAXVU010000009.1 GCA_013335325.1 Candidatus Omnitrophota bacterium
TAGTCAGGCCTTTTTTGCGGAAAAGTTTTAACATGCCGTATGCTCCTTGATTAGTTGGTCTGTCTGTCCTGTGGATGACAGATCTGGTGTTTTGGTGTCAGTTAACTGGTATATTCCGGACAGTCGCGAACCTAGCCGAGTAACAGCTTTTGACCGGAAAGATATGGGATGGATTATAAAAGAGGAATTCTGCTTAGGGAAGTCTTTTTTGCCGCTACTTTTGGAAAGGCTTTTTTTCTTTACTTTTTTTTAGAGCATAAGATATAATACATCCCGATTTTGCCAATTTTTAATTTTATAAAGGAAATTATATGAACAAATTGAAGTTAGGCTTGCCGAAGGGAAGTCTGCAGGATGCCACGGTCGCGTTGTTCGGCAAGGCAGGATTTAAAGTTGTTGTTTCCAGCCGTTCCTATTTTCCGCAAGTAGATGACGTCGAGATATCCCCGGTTTTGTTACGCGCCCAGGAAATGTCGCGCTATGTCGAGGACGGCACGCTGGATTGTGGTATTACGGGGATGGACTGGATCGTGGAGAACGGCTCACACGTGGAATATCTTTCCGAGCTGGTGTATTCCAAGGCCACCACTAACAAGGTCCGCTGGGTATTAGCGGTGCCGGAAGAGTCTAATATTAAGTCGGTGAAGGGATTGGCGGGCAAGAAGATCGCGACCGAAGTGGTTGGTCTTACGAAGAAGTATTTGCAGAAGCACAAGGTGAAGGCTCACGTTGAATTCAGCTGGGGAGCGACGGAGGCCAAGGTCACTACCGGGCTCGTGGATGCTATCGTGGAGCTTACAGAGACCGGCAGTAGTTTGCGTGCAAACAAGTTACGCATTGTCGATACCTTGTGCGAATCTTCGACCCAGTTTATTGCCAACAAGGCAGCATATCGGGACGAGTGGAAGCGCAGAAAGATGGAGCAGGTAGTGATGCTTCTGCGCGGAGCGCTGGCAGCGAATAATATGGTTGGCCTCAAGCTGAATATTGAAGAGAAGAATCTGGGCAAGGCTATTCAGAATATGCCAGCGTTAAAGAATCCAACTATCGCTCCTTTGGCGCAGGATGGCTGGGTGGCGGTGGAGACAGTGATAGAAGAAAGTGTTGTTCGTTCTATTATCCCGGCTTTGAAAGAGGCGGGTGCTCAGGGGATTATAGAATATCCGTTAAATAAGCTAATATTGTAAATTGAGGCCATTCGTCGTCGGTCGACCAAGGGGGTCGGCGACCTTGATAGGCTTCTTGTTAACCAAAGGAACGTCAATATGCCTTGCGGAAGAAAAAGAAAGTTAAGGAAGATCAAGACACATAAGCGTAAGAAATTGCGCAAGGCTTTGCGCCACCTCAAGAAGCGTGATACCCGTTAAACGTTGTAAAGGTCCCATGCCGCAGCTAGTGGTTCGGATAGTTGGGGTCTCCCTAGGTATTTGGTTGTGGATTTTGGCTGGTCTGGGTGTGTCCGTAGTTTGCGCAGAGTCCATGGATTCTGCGCGAACTACGGATAACGCCGCGCGTGGTGTGGCGCATTACATCATGGGCGTGAGCTATGACCTCCATAACCTGTCCAGCGAGGCTGCACGCGAGTATCAGGAATCTCTTCGTTATGACGGCTCTGCTTTTGCCCCGCATTTGCGATTGGGTTCTAGTTATGCCCGTATGGGGCATTATGCACAAGCGGTCGCAGAGTTGAATCGCGCATCTGAGCTGGACCCGACGGACATGCAGGCGCATTATTTTCTGGCCGTAGTATATTCTGCGCAACGTGATTTTGTTAGTGCCGCCAATGAATACGAAACCATTCTGAAGCATTTCTCCGACACAGAACCAAAGAATATCCAGTTACTGCTCTATCTGGGCCAGCTTTATTACGCTCAGGGCAAACTGGACAAGGCCTTTGACCTGTTCGAGAGGGTCTATAAGGCGGATCCTCGGAATGTTGAGGTAGCGTATCTCATAGGAAACTTCTACCTTGAGAAAAACCGCCGTGCTGATGCTGTAAAGGCCTTCAAGGCATGTATTGAGGCAGACCCATTTCAGGCAGGGTGTCTGAATGCTCTAGGTTATATTTATGCCGAGTCTGGAGATAATCTAGATGAGGCGCAGAAGCTTATAAAGCGCGCGTTGGAAATTGACCCGAAGAATCCGGCCTATTTAGACAGTTTAGGCTGGACATATTATCAGAAGGGCCAATATGAAGATGCACTGGCGGCTCTTGACCAGGTTGGCGAGTCCACTGAGGATCCGGTTGTGTACGATCACTTGGGCGATGTACATTTCAAGCTGGGACATATGGAGTTAGCTGCCAAGTATTGGCAGCTAACGCTGGATTTGGATCCACAACAGCAGTCTGTGCGTGACAAGCTGGAAGCCTTAGGCAAGAAACAGACACTTAATTCACAGGGAGTTAAGTGAAAAGGTCTGGCTTTCTAGCTGTTGACTCGCTTGTGCGTGTCGGCCAACTGTCTTGTCGTCCAGAGATATTCTCTGCACTGAGGTAATGGATAATTATGACCCAGAGCATAATCTTGCCGGCTTATGCCAAGCTTAATCTGGCTCTTCGGATCACTGGACGACGTCAGGATGGTTTCCATACTTTACATACCTTGTTTGAGCGTATTGATCTTTGCGATGATCTTAGGTTTACCGCTACGGCTACTCCGGAAATATTGATAAGTTGTGATAATCCGGTGGTTCCGGTGGATAGCCGCAATTTGGTTTATAAGGCGGCCAAGTTGTTGCAGGACGAATTCGGCGTCAGGCAGGGGGCTCGTATATCAATAGTCAAACGTATTCCGGTGGCGGCCGGACTGGCTGGCGGGTCCTCTAATGCGGCAACGGCGTTAATGGGTCTAAACAGGCTTTGGAGTCTCGGGCTTTCAAATAAGGATATGTTGCCGTTTGCCCGTCAGCTGGGCAGCGATGTGGCATTCTTTTTGTATGATATTCCTTGGGGGATCGGTACCGGTCGTGGAGATATTATAAAACCGGCAGCTATTTCTTCCAAGCTTACCCATCTGTTGATTACGCCCAAGGTGCCGGTCTTGACCAAGGATGTTTATGGCATCTATGCTTCAAGGTTTTCTGGGCGGAGCGGGGCTGGCGGGGGCGTAGATTTTTCTTTGACAAAGTTAGATGATGCTGTTACTATTCTAATCTGCTCTTTAAGAAAAAATGATATTATTGGGGCGGGAGCGCGCCTTTTTAATGATCTTGAGTCGTCGATATTAACGCTTCGCCCTGGCCTTTTAAGGCTCAAATTGCGTTTGCAGAAGAGTCCGGTGCTGGGAGTGGCCTTTTCCGGCAGTGGGCCTTCTATTTTCGCAGTGACAGAAACGCAGAAGGACGCGGAGTTATTAAAGGAAAGATTTGCCCGCACCTATCGGCAGGTTTTTGTTGTGAAGACACGGTTTTGACTGTTGGAAGCTATCATGGCTGGCAGTCAAGCAAGTGTTACTAAGCTGGATGCGAGACGGCTATGGAGATTACAGAGATACGGGTCTTTCGCAAGGAAGGCCAAGACAAGAAGTTGAAGGCTTACGTTACCGTGACCTTTGACCGCTGTTTCGTGGTGCGTAACATTAAGGTTATTGAAGGCAAAGATCACTCTTTTATTGCCATGCCTTCACGTAAACTGCGGTTTCCTTGTCCCAAGTGCTCTTTCAAGAACGAGGTTGAGAGCCGTTTTTGTAATAAATGCGGAGAACAGCTTCCTTTGGTCAGGGAAGAGGATATACAGGAAACTCCGGATGCCAAGATGCAGCACCGGGATATCGCGCATCCCATAACCAAAGAATTCCGTGAATACCTGCAATTGTTAATTCTGGAAGCGTACCGCAGGGAAGTGGAATCGGGACGTATAGCGCCAGCTGGTTTGTCCGATGCGTAGCATTGATTGCCTGGTGGTGTAATGGTAACACATCGGCCTTTGGAGCCGCTATTTCTGGTTCGAATCCAGACCGGGCAGCTTATTTAATCCGGCCGGATTCTGGTGCGTGTCCGAGTCCGACGAGGTTGGCAAGTGACAAGGGGAGTCGAGAGTTTGGTGGTAGTTCGCATTGCGAGCGTGGTACCTCCTTCCTCATAATAATTTTCCTCCGTGCATATGAAGTCATTGCGAACGATTATTCTGGCGGCCGGAAAAGGCACGCGTTTCAAATCAGAAACGCCCAAGGTTCTGCATGAATTGTGGGGCCGGCCAGTTATTGATTATGTAATTGACGTTGCCGAAGCAGTTGGTTCTTTGAGAATAGACGTTGTGGTGGGGCATAAAGCTGAGGCTGTTGCTGAAGCCGTGCAAGGGCGCGCATCGGTGGTTGTCCAGAAAGAACAGCTGGGAACGGCGCATGCGGTCCGTTGTTGTTCCGACAAGTTTCGCGCTTATAAAGGCGACGTTCTGGTGATGTGCGGAGACACCCCTCTGTTGGACAAGAAAATTGTCCGCAGTCTGGTGATGCGGCATCGAAAGTCCGGCGCGGCCTGCACTTTTCTTACTGCTCGTATATCCAACTCACACGGGTACGGCCGTATCATCCGTGGCGCGGGTGGACAGGTGGTTGCTATTCGCGAGGAGAAAGACGCTAACGCGGATGAAAAGAAGCTTGATGAGATTAACGTAGGTGTGTATTGTTTCGCTTCGGAATTGCTGTTCCGTTCAGTGGGCGATATTCGGCAGAATGCCCGTAAGCGGGAGTTTTATTTGACAGACATTATTGAGTTGTTGCTCTCGCTCGGCAAGAAAGTGGATACCGTTACTACTGACGACTGGACCGCCAACCTCGGGATCAATACCCGGGCGGATTTGGCCCTGGCCGGAGCGGTTAGTCGGGAGAAGATATTAAAGTATTTAATGGCGGACGGGGTTACGGTGGTTGACCCGGCAACAACTTATGTTGAGCCTGGTGTGAGGATAGGTTCGGACACGATTATTTTTCCGTGTACGTATATACATCAAGGCGTTCGTATCGGCAAGAATTGTTCGGTGGGGCCTTTTGCCCGGCTTCGGCCCGGCACCTCACTGGCGGATGGCGCGACCGTTGGGAACTTTATCGAAGTATCGCGTTCCAGTTTGGGGCCTGGCGCAGTTGCCAAGCATTTTAGTTTCTTGGGCGATGCGGTCGTCGGGGCCCAAGCGAATATTGGTTGCGGCACGGTCACGGCAAATTACGACGGTAAGAACAAGAATAAAACTAATATCGGTCGGAAGGCTTTCATAGGCTGTGATACAGTCTTGGTGGCTCCGGTGAAGATAGGTAACGGCGCTGTAACCGGTGCCGGTAGCGTAGTTACGAAAGGCCGGGATGTTCCCGACGGGATGTTGGCGGTCGGCCTTCCGGCACGCGTTATAAAAAAGGTGAACAAATGAGCGAAGTTTGCGTTGTTACGGGGAATGCCAACAAGGACTTGGCAGAGAAAATATGTAAATGCCTGGAGATCCCGCAGGCGGACGTAATCTGCACTCGTTTCAGCGAGGGTGAGATCCGAGTACAGATAGTGTCAAATGTCCGCGGTAAGGATGTGTTTATCGTCCAGCCCACGTGTCCTCCCGTTAATGACAATTTGATGGAGTTGTTGATTTTGATCGACGCTGCTAAAAGGGCATCAGCTAGCCGGATCACGGCAGTGCTGCCTTTTTATGGATATGCCCGTCAGGATCGTAAGGACCAGCCGCGAGTTCCTATCACGGCCAAGCTGGTGGCGAACATTATTACGGCGGCTGGCGTGGATCGGGTTTTGTGCATGGATTTGCACGCGAGCCAGATCCAGGGCTTTTTCGACATTCCTGTCGACCATTTGTACGCTATCAATGTGCTCTGTGAATATTTTGAATCGATGGGCCTGAAGAACCTGGTAGTGGTTTCGCCGGATGTCGGTGGCATTCGTATGGCGCGTGCTTATGCCAAGCGTCTAGGTGCTGGCTTGGCGATAATCGATAAGCGTCGTATGTCGCCGGAAGAGACTGAGGTGATGAATATCCTCGGCAAGGTCAAGGGCAAGAACGCTATCCTGGTGGATGATATTGTAGCAACCGGCGGCTCACTGGTAGAGGCTATCAAAGCGCTGAAGGAAATGGGTGTGGAGAGGATTTTTGCGGCAGTCAGCCACGGTGTTCTCTCCGGACCGGCGGTGGAGCGTTTGGGTGATTGCAAGGCTCTGGAAGAGTTGGTTATCACTGACAGCATCCCACTGGCAAAGTCCAAGCGCGTGTCGAAGATCAAGCAGTTGACGGTCGCGCCGTTGCTCGCTGAGGCCATTAAGAGAATTCATAACGAACAGTCAATCAGTTGTCTGTTCGATGTCAATCGGTAGTCCTGCTCCGGCACGGGAAATGTCCCCGGGCCATATTCGAGGCAGGGCGGTAAAGAGGAGAAGGTGGTAGCAACATGGAACAGATAAAGTTGGACGTACAGGTAAGAAACAAACTCGGCAGCCAGCAGATGAAGGACCTGCGTCACACCGGTGTTATTCCGGCGGTAGTGTACGGAGGCGGCGCGCAGCCGATCAATGTGCAGATTGCGCGTAATGATTTTGAGCGCATCATGCGCAAGCATGAGGGCGAGAGCGTTATTTTCCACGTGCATGTACAGGAAAGCGGCAAGGCTGTGGTAGATTTTCCGGCACTGATGCGGGATATCCAGCACAATCCTGTTTCGGATGCCGTAATGCATTTGGATTTTCAGCGCATATCTCTCGATAAAGAAATTTCTATCCGCGTTCCGATCATCCTTAAGGGTGAAGCGGTGGGCTTGAAGAAGCCTGGCGCCACGCTCGAGCAGATGATGCGTGAACTGGAAGTTATCTGTTTGCCGAAGGATATCCCGCATCATATCGAGTTGGACGTTACCAATCTCGACATACATACTTCTATTCATGTCCGCGAGGTCAAGTTGGGCGCGGGCGTTCGGACCAAGGCGGATCCGGAACTGGCTATCGTGGCGGTCGTGTTCGCTACTCGTGAGGCTGAGCCGACGGCTGCCGAAGCTGGTCCGGCGGAACTTGAAGTTATCAAGGAGAAGCCGAAGGAGGAGAAAGCCGAGGAAGGTGCAGCGGCTGCAGGTGCTGCGGCTAAACCGGCTGCTGGTGCGAAGGCCGAGGGCGGCGCCAAGAAATAATGTAATTGTCTTGGCTAGTTCTTGGTGGCAAGGGGAGCGGAATTGACTGTCACTAAGCTTGTAGTCGGTCTGGGGAATCCTGGCCGTGAATATGCGAATACCCGTCACAATATCGGTTGTATGGCTGTGGAGGCTTGGACTGGTGAGAATGGCGGTGAATTCAAGAAATGCAGGTACGCTTCGGCCCGTGTGGCTGAGCTCGGTGGAGATGTCGGAAGAATTATCTGCGTCTTGCCGCAAACGTATATGAACAATTCCGGTCTTGCGGTGCGGGATATTGTTCGGTTTGACAATGTAAGAATTGAAGACGTCATAGTGGTTGGCGACGATATACGCCTGCCGTTTGGCGAGATGCGCTTGAGGTGCGGCGGCTCGGATGGCGGGCATAACGGGCTTAAGTCGATCACTGCCTGTCTGGGGACGGAGCAATATTCGCGGTTGCGACTGGGAGTTGGAGCGCCACCGGCTCCGGATCTGCAGGCAAATTACGTTTTGGCGGAATTTGACAAGGCGGAGAAAGCCCTGTTGGGGGCCTTCTTAGAAGAGGCGGTCAGCTGTCTGAAGCTTTGGCTTGGCGGTGAGGCGGCCAAGGCGATGACACAGTACAACAAAAGGAAGGGAAATGGTTAAGTACGAGTTGGTTTTTATTGTTGATGCCAGGTTGTCAGATGCAGAGAAGGGCGACATTGCCAAGCAGATGACCGATTTGGTTACAAAGTGCGGCGGTAAAGTCGTCAATGTTGGCGTCTGGATAGAAAAGCAGCGGTTTACTTTCCCGATGAAGAAAATATGGGAAGGTACATATTATCTGGCGAACATTGAGATGGTTGGTCCAGAGGTCGCGCGGTTACGTAGAGAGCTGCAGTTGAACGAACGTCTGTTGCGCTTCCTCATCGTGAATGCCGTAGTCGCCAAGAAGACTTAAGAAAAGTTGGCAAGCGTCATTAATTACGGAGGAAGGAAGCGATGGCGAGTTTGAACAAGGTGTTTCTGATCGGGAACCTGACCAAGGATCCTGAATTGCGTTACACGCCGAATGGGACTGCGGTAGCAAATCTGCGTATTGCGGTTAACCGTCGTTTCAAGGATCGGTCCGGAGAGCTCAAGGAAGATACTTGTTTTGTTACTATAACGGCCTGGGATAAACAGGCGGAGATATGCAATCAGTATCTGCAGAAGGGGCGTCCGATCTTCGTTGAGGGGATACTGCAGTCCCGCTCATGGGAAACGCCAGACGGGCAGAAGCGCAGCACTATAGACGTACGAGCGGAGAGGATACAGTTTTTACCGGCAGGGCGTGCGGCTGAGCCGGGTAACGGTTCTGCTAACGGGGCTGCCGGTGGCGATACTGGTTCCATTGAGGCATCCGAACAGGGCGGAGACGCCCCGGTTCGTCCGGAAGATATCGCCTGGGAAGAATAAGAGCGGACATGCGGCGGGAACATTTTGTTTTTTGCTAGGTGTCTGGAGTTGAACTTAAGGGTGTATTACAAGGAGGGTACAGTTGGAAAAGAAGAGTGCTCCAAAAAAAGGTGAACGTCGTATGCGTCGGGCTCCGCGGCCGATCAGACATCCGATCGAGTTGCCGGAAGTTATTGATTACAAGGATTTCGCCACCCTGCGCAAGCTTATTAGCGAGCGTGGCAAGTTTATGTCGCGTCGCTATACCGGTGTGACCGCCAAACAGCAGCGTCTATTGTGCGAAGCGGTAAAAAGGGCCAGATATCTGGGATTATTGTCGGTAGGATCAGCTAAAAGGAAGTGAGAAAATGGAAGTTATTCTTTGTCAGGATATTGCCACCCTGGGCAAGACAGGTTCCGTGGTCAAGGTTAAAGACGGCTATGGGCGTAATTATTTGATCCCGCGCAATCTGGCCTTGGCTGCGACCAAGGAAAACAAGAAGGCCATGGAAGTACGCAAGGCCAAGCTGGCCGCTGCCTACGAAGAGAAGCGCAAGGAAGCAGAGGCATTGGCCGAGAAGATCGCCAAGATCTCTTGCACTTTGGTAGTCGAAGTCAACGAACAGGACAAGCTTTACGGGGCTGTCTCGGAGGCCGATATCATCCGTGGGCTCGAACAGGAAGGTTACCAGTTTGAACGCAAGGATCTGGTCATCGAAAAGCCTATCGAAGAGCTGGGCATTTTTGAGGTCGGCGTAAAACTGCATCCGGAAGTCATTGGAAAATTCCGGTTATGGGTCACCAAGAAATAAAGCTCCCTCCGCAAAACTCCGACGCCGAAAAAGCGGTGCTCGGAGCGATGCTCATTTCGGAAGAGGCTATCGGGGATGTGATCGAGATCCTCGAGAGCGCCTATTTCTACGAAGCGTCGCATCAGAGGATATTTGACGCTATCGTCAAGCTTTACGCCAGCCGCCGTAACGTGGACACTATTACTCTTGCCGACCAGCTGACGGCTGATGGCGCGCTCGAGATGGTGGGTGGCGTGACCTATCTTACCGAACTGGTAGAGTTCGTTCCCACAGCTGCCAATGTCTTGCACTACGCGGCGATTGTTAAGGAAAAGGGCATCAAGCGGCGCCTTATCAAGAATGCCACCGAGATTGTAACGCGTAGTTATGATTCTGACTCTGATGTTGATGAGTTGGTGGATACGGCCGAGAAGCTTATTTTCGAGATTGCCGAAGCTCGCCAGAAGCAACAGGCCACTGTTCTAAAAGATATTGTCAAGAGAACTATCGAGACCATCGATATGCTCTACCAGCGCAAGGAGAGCGTAACCGGTGTGCCGACTGGTTTTTACGACTTTGATAAGTACACTTCCGGCTTGCAACGTTCTGATCTGGTCATAGTGGCCGCGCGGCCTTCCATGGGCAAAAGCGCCTTGGCCGGTTCCATGGCTGAATATGCGGCTGTAGAGAAGAATATACCGGTAGCGTTCTTCAGCTTGGAAATGTCCAAAGAGCAGGTTGTGATGAGAATGCTCTGCAGCCAGGCCAGGGTGGATGCATCCAAGGTGCGTACCGGCATGCTGGCTGCGTCTGAATGGCCGCTCCTTACAAAGGCAGCGGCGCGCCTATCCAACGTGCCGATCTTTATCGACGATACTCCGGCCATTTCGCCACTTGAACTACGGGCCAAGGCCCGACGGTTGAAGGCCTCCCACAATATCGGCATGGTCGTGGTGGATTACCTGCAGTTGATGCGTAGTTCTATCAAGGCGGAGAACCGGCAGCAGGAAATCTCGGAAATCTCCCGTTCCCTCAAGGCTTTGGCCCGTGAATTGAGCCTGCCGGTGATCGCCATAAGCCAGCTCTCGCGGGCAGTGGAAAGCCGCCAGGATCATACGCCGCAACTGTCGGACTTGCGTGAGTCGGGTGCCATAGAGCAGGACGCGGACGTTGTTGTCCTGCTTGTACGGGATGATTATTACGATCCAAAGCCGGAGAATCTGGGCCTGGCCAAAGTCATAATCGCCAAGCAGCGTAACGGCCCGACCGGCGTTGTTAACCTTCGCTTCTCCAAAGAGTTCGTGCGCTTCGATAACTTGGATACTGTCCACTGATAATAGCTGTGAAATAAAAAGTTATCTTGTTTGACAGCAATATTAGCCGAAAGTATAATCAAGCCCATGAAAAAAACAATCCCACTCCCATTTGTTTTGTGTTTAGCAGTAACCGTAATGCTTTCCAACCAAGTCTTTGCCCAGGAACAGGCAGGGCAACCTTCCGCCGAGACGGCGACTGACCAGGCCGGTGCTGAGGTGCAACCAGCAGACAAGTCTCCGGAGAATGTGCCTCCGGCAGTCGAAGATGCTCAGGGTGCGGGCAAGCTGGTCAAGTCCATCGATATCGAGGGGAATAAAAGCATAGGCATCGCTATTATTCTTTCCAAGATCAAGACCAGGGTCGGGGTGGAATACCGTCAGAACGTTATTTCGGATGACTTGAAGCGTCTTTATAATGCCGGATATTTTTCCGATGTACGTGTGGATCGTAAGGAAGACGGTGATGGCCTGAAGGTCATCATTACCGTGGTGGAAAAGCCAGTAGTGGAAGAGATCACTTTCTCCAAATTACGTTATTTTAACAAGAGAGTCATACTGTCAAAGATAAAGACACAGACAGGAAAGTTCCTGGACAAGAAGGCTTTAAACGACGACGTCAACACGATTAAAGAGATGTATCAGAAGAAGGGTTTGACACAGGCCGAGGTGGAGGTTGAGTCGTTCTTAGATGAAGCCACAAATAAGGTCAGCTTGCATCTGGTTATCCGGGAAGGCTTTCGCATCAAGGTCCGGAAGATAAATGTTCTGGGTAATGCCGCATATAACGACGACAAAGTAATCAAGGCCATGAAGTCACGTTCGGCCTGGCTGTTTAATTCGGGCTATTTAAAGGAAGATGTTCTGTCAGAGGACATGGATCGTATCCAGTCTTATTATGAGAAGAATGGCTATATAGACGCCAAGGCGACTTACAAGGTTGAACCGCTCCGTCAGGGGCTGGTAAATGTGGATATCACACTTGAGGAAGGCAAACGTTATTACATAGGCGATATCGCTCTCAGCGGCAATGCCATTTTGTCGAACCCAGAGATCGAATCTTCCATGAAGGACATGCGTAAAGGGAAGATATTCTCCAAGGCTAAACTGGCTGATGACGTGGCCAACGTAAAGTCGCTTTATTTTGATCGTGGTTATATCTTCGCAAAGGTCAATGAATCCACCTCGCTCAACAGCACTACCGGTCAGGTGGACCTGAAGCTGGCTATTGAGGAAGGCGGCATTGCTTATATCAACAAGATCAAGGTTCAGGGCAATACCCAGACGCGTGATATAGTCATCCGTCGGGAGCTCAGGATGTATCCTGGTGACCAGTTTGACGGTACCAAGCTGCGCCGCAGTAAGGAAAGGCTTAACAATTTAGGCTATTTTGACGATGTGAACTTTGACATTGAAGACACGGACCAGCCTCAGCAAAAGGATCTGGTGGTGGATGTGAAAGAAGCCAAGACCGGTACCTTCAGCTTCGGCGGCGGGTATTCGACGGTAGACCAGCTTATAGGTTTCGCGGAGATCGAGCAGCGTAATTTCGATTTCTCCAACTGGCCGACTTTCACCGGTGGCGGGCAGAAGATATCGGCCCGTGCGGAGATCGGCTCGACCCGGAATAATGAGACGCTTTCCTTTACCGAGCCGTGGCTGTTTGATTATCCTGTATCAGCAGGTTTTGACCTTTACCGCATGCAGTACAATCGTGCCAGCAATACCGGATATGCCTATGACCAGACCCGCATAGGTGGCAAGCTGCGCTTGGGCAAGGAACTTTCAGAATATCTTTCCACCGGAGCATATTACCGGCTGGAGAATGTAGATATAAGCAACATGGAAGACAATGTGTCGCAGGATCTGAAAGACGAACTTGGCAAGAATATGGTCAGCTCGGTTGGAGCCTCCTTGACAGATGATCATCGCGACAACACCATCTCGCCTACCAAAGGCTGGATGGGGTCTGTATCGTCTGACTTGGCCGGCGGACCGCTGGGCGGGGACAAGGATTTCTATCGTCTGGAAACCAATGTGGCGTATTATGTTCCTTTAAAGTTCAGTTCGGTCATTGAGTTGAGCGGACGGGCTGGCATGGTCGACGCCTACGGTAGCAGCTCCAAGGTTCCGATCTTTGAACGTTACTTCGTTGGAGGAGCAAGATCTATTCGTGGTTATGATGAGCGTAGCGTGGGCCCGATCGATGCGAATACCAACGATCCTATCGGCGGTGAGTCGTTGTTCGTCGGGACTGTGGAATATACAATTCCGCTGATTGATGTGATCAAGTTTGCCACGTTCTACGATATCGGCAACGTTTGGGGTAAATATAGCGACTTCTTTACTACTAAGCTGTTGTCTGGCGCTGGTATCGGCCTGCGTATAAAGACACCGATCGGCCCCATGAATCTGGACTACGGTATTCCTTTGGATAAACAGCCCGGGGAGTCAACTCGTAACAAGAGTGGCAAATTTTATTTCAGCGTCAGCCGTGGTTTCTAGTTAGGGCCTGGCAGGACGATGGCTTGTTGTAATTAAAGGTCACTGGTTATAATAAATATTATAAATAATAATAGGAGGTTGTTATGAAGTCATGGAAAGTAGTATGTTTGGTTTTGGGTTTTGTATTCGCGGCAACTTTGGTTGCTCGAGCCGAAGATGTGAAGGTTAAGATAGCTTATGTGGATCTTGCCAAGATATTCGATGAGTACGGTAAGACCAAGGCTTATGATAAGGTTCTTGAGGCCGAGAATAACAAGTATCAGGAAGAGCGCAACAAGAAGATCGATCAGATCCGCGAACTGCAGGGTAAGATCGCCATGTTGAAAGACGCCGAAAAGGCCAAGGCCGAGAAGGACATGGAGAAATTGAAGAACGATATCCTGGAGTTTGACCGCCAGAAGAGGACCGATCTTACCAAGAATCGCGATGAGAAGGTGCGTGAGATATTGCTAGAGATCGAAAAGACGGTAAGCGAATATGCCAAGAAAGAAGGCATCTCCTATGTCCTGAACGACAAGATGCTTATTTACGGGACCGAGAGCGCTAATATTACCGAGCCTATACTCAAGGGTTTGAACGATACCTATAAGCCGGCCGATACCAAGAAATAAGGTTATTCATGCGTAAAACGCTCGCCGAGATTGCCCAGGCTATCGGCGGTCGAGTCGTCGGTGACGACAGTCTGGTCGTCACCGGCGTCTCGGGGATTAAGGAGGCCCGGGAAGGTGATATTACCTTTCTGGCTAATCCGAAGTACCTGCCGCTAGCGAAGTCTACGCTTGCCTCGGTTATAATAGTTGCCAATGATGTTACCGTTGAGGGGAAGTCGGTCATTCAGGTCGACAACCCCTCACTCGCTTTTGCCGGCATCGTCGGGATGGTCAAGGAAGACCTGACGCCGCGTATACAGGGCATACATCCGACAGCCGTGATCGCGGCGGATGTGGTTATCGGAGAAGGCGCCGGCATTGGGCCGCACGTGGTGATCGAGTCTGGTTCGCGCGTAGGTTCGTCGTCGGTGATTTGTGCCGGAGTCTACATTGGTCGTAAATCCTCGGTTGGCGAGCGTTGTCTAATTTACCCGAACGTAACCATTCGGGAAGATGTCGCCATCGGCAATCATGTTATTATCCACAGCGGTTCGGTGCTGGGCTCCGATGGATTTGGCTATGTACAAATGGGCGACGTCCATGTCAAGGTGCCCCAGACCGGCTCAGTGGTGGTGGAAGACGACGTCGAGATCGGCGCTTGTGTAACAATAGACCGCGCCCGGTTCGACCGCACTGTAATTGGCCGCGGCACCAAGATCGACAATCTAGTGCAGATAGCACATAACGTTCAGATCGGACGCAACTGTCTTATCATCGCGCAAGTCGGTATAGCCGGCAGCGCGGTACTCGGCAATAACGTTACCATAGCCGGACAGGTGGGAGTAACCGGGCATATTACAGTAGGCGACCGCGTTGTAGTGGGCGCACAGTCGGGCATTACCAAGAGTGTTCCGGCCGGAGCCAAGATGTTCGGGACGCCGGCGGATGATTATAAAGAAACTATCCGTTTGCATAGTCACCTGAAGAAGTTGCCTTTGTATGTCGATATGATCGAAGAATTGCAGGCCAAGGTTAAGGCCTTGGAAGATAAACTAGGGAAGACATAATGCTGGCAAAACAGCGGACCATAGATAAGGACGCCTCGGTTTCCGGGGTCGGAATACACACCGGTCACAAGGTTAACATGACTTTCCGTCCGGCTGTCGCCGGGGCGGGCATTGTTTTTGTACGCGTGGATCTTCCTGGACGGCCATCTGCCCGGTTGGGTGAGATGGCATGCATACATGGCGCTGAGGCTGGTAGATATTCCGCCATTCGTGCCGGGGATGCTTTGATCTATACCGTCGAGCATTTGTTGAGCGTGCTGGCCGGGCTGGGCATAGATAATATTACGGTGGAGCTCGACGCTGACGAGGCGCCCGGACTGGATGGCAGTGGCCTGGATTACCTAAAGGTTCTTAAGTCCGCCGGTATCCGGGAGCTGGAGGCCGACAAGGAGTATGTCGAGATCCGGGAACCGATTTGTGTTGCCCGCGGCGGTGCCTCGGTCATGATAGTGCCGGCTGACGATTTCCGCATTTCCTACGGCCTGGAATATCCGCATCCTATGCTGAGGCAGACTTGTACTTTCTCCATGACGCCAGAAATATTTGAGAAGGAAATAGCGCCTTGCCGTACCTTTTGTCTCAAGGAGGAAGCAGATGCCTTACGGGCCCAGGGTTTGGGACAGGGAGCGGACTACGACAATACGTTGGTGTTCGGTCCGGCAGGTGTGGTGCAGAATGTAATGCGTTTTCCCGACGAGCCGGCGCGTCACAAGACGCTGGATTGTTTGGGGGATCTTTATCTGCTGGGGCGACCGGTCAAGGGACATGTCTTTGCGTTCAAGAGCGGCCACGTCTTAAACCGCGAACTAGTACGCAAGATCGCTGCCCAGGAGGCTAAATATAACTCGAAGCGCCAGCTTTACAAGGTTGAATACAAGGAAGGCGGCGAAGTTGATGTGCGGGGGATCATGGGAGTCATCCCGCATCGCTATCCTTTTCTCTTGGTAGACCGAATATTGGAGCTGGAAGTCGGCAAGCGTGCCCTGGCCGTAAAGAACGTGACTATGAATGAAGCTTTCTTTCAGGGGCATTTTCCGGAGCGCCCCGTTATGCCCGGCGTACTTATGCTGGAGGCCATGGCTCAGGTGGCGGCAGTGGCGTTGATCTCGACACCGGAGTTGCGCGGGAAAGTGGGTTTTTATATGTCCGTCGATGCCGCCAAGTTTCGCAAGGTGGTAGAGCCCGGAGATCAAGTGATGATCGAAGTCGAGATTACCAGGGCGCGGTCTCGCGTAGCACAGGCCCGGGGTGTCTGCAAGGTCGAAGGCCAGGTGGCCTGTGAGGCCGATATGGGTTTTGCATTCGCATAAACGTCGGAAGCGGTATATGTCTAATATTATTCATCCAACAGCGATAGTTTCGTCAAGCGTACAGCTTGGGGATAATGTGGTTATCGGCCCCTATGCGGTGGTCGAAGGGGCGGTCACACTTGCTGACAACGTTGAGGTCGGCGCGCATGCCATTCTTTCCGGATGGACCACTGTCGGTAAGGGAACGATAATTTTCCCGCATGCAGCGGTAGGGTCTGACCCGCAGGACAAGAAATACAAGCGCGGGGAAAAGACATTCCTGGAGATCGGCGAAAACAACGTCTTCCGGGAATTCGTCACCATCAACCGCGGCACCGTGGAAGGCGGCGGCGTAACGCGTATCGGTAGCAATAACCTCCTGATGGCCTACGCGCATGTGGCCCACGATTGCACCGTCGGCAACGACTGCGTTCTGGCCAATGTTACCACCCTGGCGGGGCACGTAAAGGTCGAGGACCGGGTAGTTATAGGCGGGCTAAGTGCAGTGCACCAGTTCGTGCAAGTCGGCAAGATGTCCATGGTGGGCGGCTGCTCGCGGGTGACACAGGACGTGCCTCCGTACTCGCTTTGCAACGGAGTGCCGGCCTTAATATACGGCCTGAATGCGGTGGGGCTGAAGCGGGCGGGAATGCCGGTAAGCAGTCTCAGGATACTTAAGCAGGCTTTTCGCATCTTCTTCCATTCCGGTCTGGCCAAGCCGACCGCCATCGAGCGTATCGAGAAAGAGATAGAACTCGTCGATGAGGTCCGGCACCTGCTGGAATTCGCCCGCGCCTCCGAGCGCGGCATGTGCGCTTCGGTCAAGAACGGGACTGAAACGGCAGAGTAGCATGTTTTCTGCCGAAAGGGATCCCGGATGTCAGCTTCCTTCGACATAATCTTTTGCCTATTAGGAACGACTTGTTGAAAGGTTAAGTTACCGGCTGGAGTATCGCTTGGCGGCCTGAGTTGCGTTGGTTAGGCCTGCCGGCGAAACATAGTGTGACATATGCAGAGGAGAAAAATGGGTGGTTTGGACCAACTCGACAAGATAGGACTTATTGCCGGCAATGGCAAGTTCCCGTTGCTTTTTGCCAAGGCCGCCCGGGCCAAGGGGCTGCCCGTGGTGGCAGCAGCGGTCCGTGGCGATACCTCCTGGCTTATCCATCTTTTGGCGACGGAGGTGCGTTGGTTTGCCCCGGGTGAACTTAAGAGTCTTTTTGCTTATTTTCGTTCGCAGGGCGTCAAGAAAGTCCTCATGGCGGGCCAGGTACATCCGCGCAATTTGTTCAGGCAGGACGTAGCCATGGACGAGGAGTTTCAGGAGCTGTTCAAGGCCATGGCGGATCGTCGTTGCGATACGATCTTCGGCGCGGTCGCTGACAGACTGGCCAAGGAAGGTCTGGAGCTTCTGGATTCCACTTTCTTGCTGCAGGACCACTTGGCTCCGCGCGGGACGCTCACCCGGCATGCTCCGACGGAAGCTCAGCTGCAGGATATCCGCTTCGGTATCGGCATAGCCAAGCAGATGGGCGGTCTGGATGTGGGGCAGACTGTAGTCGTCAAGGATATGGCCGTGGTGGCCATTGAGGCGCTGGAGGGAACCGACCAGTGCATATTGCGTGGCGGGGCTATCGCCCGCCAGGACGCGGTGGTGGTTAAGACTTCCAAGCCTAAACAGGACAGCCGGTTCGATGTTCCCGTTATTGGTCCTAGGACCATCCTTACCATGCGGCGTTGCCGGTCTGCCTGCCTGGCTATTGAGGCTGGAAAGACGCTTATCATCGACCGCGATCGTACTGTGGCCCTTGCAGATAAGGCTGGTATCGCAATTGTTGCCGCCTGATATTGCCCCGCGCACCCAGAGAGCCATAATTGTCAGGTAATTGGGGATGTCTTTCGGAATGGGTCCCGCTGTTCTCTGGGCCTTCGATCTAGTGATGCCACTAATAGTGGTGCGTGGAGCGTTATCACCTTCATTAGAACCGGCTTTCCTTTGACACGGTATAGCCTTTTTCTTATAATGATGCCTCTTATAATATTAATGATTAATAGAAAGTAATAGTGTGGAAATCGACGACATTAAAAAGATCAGGATGGAGAAACGGGATGCGCTAAAAGCCCGTGGCATAAACCCGTATGGCGGCCGTTTCAGCGGTCCGGAGCCGCTGTCACAGGTGCTGGATAATTTCGTGGAAGAGAAGGCGGCTATCGTGGCTGGCCGTTTGATGGCTTTGCGAGATCATGGCAAGGTGTATTTCGCGGACCTGATGGATCAGACCGGACGCTTGCAACTGTTCTTCAAGGAGGCGGTGCTGGGTGAACAGTGGGCTGCCTTCAAGCTGCTGGATATCGGCGATATTATCGGCGCGGAAGGCAAGCTTTTCACTACCAAGATGGGGCAAAAGAGCCTGCGCGTCGAGAAATTCACGGTGCTTTCCAAGTCGCTTATGTGTCTGCCGGAGAAGTGGCATGGCCTTAAGGACGTGGACATCCGTTACCGTCAGCGTTATGTGGACATGATCGCCAATCCCGAGGTGCGGGATGTTTTCGTCAAGCGCAGCCGTATCGTCTCCTTTATAAGGCAGTGGCTGGACAGCCGTAGTTTCCTGGAGGTGGAGACCCCCATGCTTCAGACTCTGGCCGGCGGTGCGCGGGGAAGACCTTTCCTCTCCAAACACAATGCCTACGATATGGAAGTGTTCCTGCGTATTGCGCCGGAGTTGTACCTGAAAAGGCTTTTGGTGGGCGGGTTGGAGCGCGTCTACGAGATAAATCGGAATTTCCGTAACGAGGGCGTTTCAACACGTCATAACCCTGAGTTCACCATGCTGGAGCTTTATCAATCCTATGGCGACATGGACACCATGATGGATATCGCCGAGACTATGATAAGCGAGCTGGCTAAGCTTATCACTGGCAGTTACCAGGTGGCTTACCAGGGACACACTATCAATTTTGCTGCGCCCTGGAAGCGGGTCAGCTTCGCTGGACTGGTCAAGGAGAAGTTTGACATCAACCCGGACGATTCCGCCGAGAAGATGCTGGAGAAAGTCAAGGCCCGTCGGCCCGGCAACTATAAGGTCGATCGACTAACCAAGTCGGCGATCATGAAGATCGTTGAGGAGGTTCTGGACGAAGGCGCGGATATGGACCCGGTCTTCTTTACGGATTATTTCACTTTCCTGTGCCCGCTGGCCAAGACCGATCCGGCCAACCCGGCGCTTTCCAAACGTTTCGAGTTCTTCATCGCCGGCATGGAGGTGGGAAACGCCTATTCCGAGCTTAATGATCCGGCCGAGCAGCGGGAGCGCTTCCTGGAAGATCTGCACGATGATACCGAGACCAACGCGCGCTGCATCGACGAAGATTTTGTGCGGGCGCTGGAATACGGGATGCCGCCGGCAGGTGGCTTGGGTATCGGTATCGACCGGTTGGTTATGTTGTTGACCGACGCGGCTTCTATCCGGGATGTCATTCTCTTCCCGTTGATGAAGCCTCTGGAATAATTTCAAGCGTAATGTGCCGGGCCGCCCTTCCGGTGGCGAGGCAGTAAACAGAGCCGGGACAAAGGTTCAATGAACTACGAATATTGGCTTAGTTACAGATATCTGGTGGCGAAGAAAGACAAGTTTCTGTCGCTTATTAATTTGGTTTCCGTCGTGGGGATCGCCATCGGCGTCGCTGCACTCATTGTCGTCATTGGTGTCATGACCGGTTTTGATCGGGACCTCAAGGACAAGATCGTCGGCACCAATGCCCAGGTCGTTGTGGAGAAAGAGACCGGGGTTAAGGACTTTGAGGCTTTGCGTAAAACCGTCGCCGATGTGCCCGGAGTGGCTGCCGCATCGCCTTACGTGCACGGCAATGTCTTTTTGGAGAACCGCGACCACGCCTACGGCGTGCTCATCCGCGGTATTGATTCCAAGACCGAGGGCAGGGTCACCAAGATCCAATCGTATCTGAAGGGCGGCTTCCAGTTGGAAGACTTGGGCCTGAACCAGGTAATTATCGGCCGGGAGCTGGCCCGTTTCTATGGATACAAGGTGGGCGACCAGATCACTTTGCTTTCTCCTGTCTCCGGTGTGGCCGGTGAGGGCTGGCGCTACAAGTTCAAGGTGGCCGCGATATTTGATTCCGGTATGTACGATTACGACCGTAACCTGATTTTGCTGGATTATTCCAGCGCCCAGGAGATCTTTAATCTGCCGCCGAGCCTGGTGACCGGAATCGCCGTTCGGCTTAATAATGTCGATGAGGCGCCGGCCGTCAAGAAATTGATCCTGGGCAAGATAGGATATGCCTATGAAGTACGGACCTGGATCGAGCAGAACGCCAATTTCTTTGCCGCGTTGAACTTGGAGAAGCTGGCCATGTTCGTGATCCTGACGCTCATCGTACTGGTCGCCTCCTTCAACATCGTGAGTACTCTTATTGTGACAGTGACATCCAAGACCAAGGACATCGGCATCCTGAAGTCGATAGGAGTGCCGGCGAAGTCGATCCGACGGATCTTTACACTGTATGGGATCGTGCTGGGCTTGGTAGGCACGTTGTTCGGACTGGCCGGCGGATTAGGCTTGAGCTACATACTCGAGAAGACGCAACTTATCAAGCTGCCCCAAACGGTTTATTACATTGACCATCTGCCGGTGGCGATACAGCTAAGCGACGTGCTTCTCATTTCCGGGAGCGCCTTATTGATAAGCTACCTGGCGACTATTTATCCAGCCAGCCGGGCAGCCGCTCTGGAACCGGTTGAAGCTTTGCGTTACCAGTAATACGACGGAAATTGCTATGACATGTCTGAAGGCAGAAAACATCTATAAGTCTTATACTGACACCAATCGGCGCGTGGATGTCCTTAAAGGCATCAACTTGTCGATAGAGGCCGGCGAGACGATCGCCATCATAGGTCCTTCCGGCGCCGGTAAGTCGACCTTGCTGCATGTTTTGGGCGGGCTGGATTCACCTGACCGGGGTAAGGTCTTTCTTGAAGGCCGGGACCTGTACCGGCTAAGCGACGTGGAGCGCTCCGCCGCCCGGAACCGCGATATCGGTTTTGTTTTTCAGTTCTACCACCTGCTGCCTGAGCTGAATGCTCTGGACAATGTCCTTTTGCCGGTGTTTATCCGGCAGAACGTGCGCCAGCGTACGCCGGAATTGGTGGAGCAGGGGGTGGCTTCCCTGCGGGAAGTGGGTCTGGTTAGCCGTCTGGACCATAAGCCCGGACAGTTGTCGGGCGGAGAGCATCAGCGGGTGGCGATCGCCCGGGCGCTGGTAAACCGGCCGAAAGTGGTCCTGTGCGATGAGCCTACCGGCAACCTGGATTCAGTGACCGGAGATGCGATCATTGATCTGCTTCTGGCCCTGAACGAAAAGGTCGGACAGGCCTTTGTTATCGTTACCCATGATGAGCATGTGGCTGCCCGTTGCCATCGCATCGTGCATGTCAAAGACGGACAGTTGACAGATCAGAAATAAGTCGTTTGTGCAGTGCGGGAACTGTATATAATAGAACGAGTTAGCTAGGAAACAATCAGTATTCACGTCGGAATTCTTTGGAGAGGCATATGAAAATTTTCCTTAACGGCAAGCTGGTGGAAAAAGAAGACGCGCGGGTTTCCGTGTTTGACCACGGGTTCCTGTATGGTGACGGAGCTTTTGAGGGTATACGTGCGTACGACGGCGTAGTGTTCCGGTTGGCCGAGCATATCGACCGGTTATATGAGACTTGCCACACGATGCTCATCCATCTGGATATGGATAAACAGGGAATGACCGAGGCCGTGGTCAAAACCATCCGGGCCAACGGGCTTAGGAACGCCTATATTCGTCTGGTGGTCACCCGCGGCGACGGCGACCTTGGGCTGGACCCGCGTAAGTGCAAGGGGTCGCCTAACGTCATCATTATCGCGGACAAGATCACGCTGTATCCAGACGAACTCTACCGTCAGGGGCTCGAGATCGTCACAGTTCCGACGGTGCGTAACCACCCGGAGGCGATCAACCCGCAACTCAAGTCGCTCAATTATCTGAACAATATCCTGGCCAAGATCGAGGCTAATAACGCAGGAGTGCCGGAGGCGATCATGCTGGACGGCAGCGGTTATGTCGCAGAATGTACCGGAGACAATATTTTCATGGTCAAGAAAGGCGAGCTCAAAACGCCTTTGCAGGGACGTCTGCGCGGTATTACCCGCGACGCTGTTATGGAGCTGGCGGACAGCAAATGCGGCCTCAAGGTCTCGGAGACGCTGATCACACGGCACGAGCTTTTTAACGCCGAAGAGGTTTTTTTGACCGGTACAGCGGCGGAGCTGATCCCGGTGGTCAAGATCGACGGGCGCATGATCGGCACCGGCAAGCCTGGCCCCGTGACCGGCAAGCTCCTCAAGTTGTTCCAGGCGCTTACCCGTAAGGATGGGGTAAAATTCTAGCTCAGAAAGCGGTTCTGGCGATTGAGTCGCCCGGATCGGGACGCGCAGCCAGCTGATCATTAGGGGATGGTAGGAATATGAAATGCGATAAATGTGCCAAGAAAGCTACTGTGCACCTTACCGAGATCATCGACGGTAAGGTCATCGAGATGCACCTTTGCGAGGACTGCGCACGCGAACAGGGGCAGGGCATGGAGCAGCAGTTCGGCCTGGCGGACCTGTTGGCCGGCCTGACAGATTTCGGCAAGCATGTCCCTGAAGTTGCCAGCAAGACGGCCATGCAGTGTCCGTCGTGTGGGCTGACATACGAAGACTTTCGCAAGTTCGGACGGTTTGGCTGCGCTCAGTGTTATCTGGCCTTCAAACCGCATCTTAAGGTCTTATTAAAAAAGATACACGGTTCTAGCAACCATTTGGGCAAGAAGCCTGCCAACCAGGTGATGATACAGCCGGTCGCCGAAGCGGCTCCGGATCAGCCGCAACCCGTCGTTCCTGAGGTCGAGACAGTCGAGACTTTGCGCGTCAAGCTGCAGGAAGCCATCGAGCGGGAGGACTTTGAGTCGGCGGCTCGTATACGCGACCATATCCACGAACTGGAGAAGCGTAACTGACCTATGGAACTAAACGACCTTACACATCAAACTGGTGAATGGCTGCGCGGTACTGGTCCCTTCGCGCATATAGTCCTTTCTTCCCGGATCCGCCTGGCACGTAACTTCGCCAATGGCCCGTTTACGAATCGTTCCCAGAAAAAGGACCTGGAAGAGGTCTTGAGCGCGGTAGATATCGCTATTCAGGGAATAGATTTTTTCAAGGCCGCGACTTTCTTCCGGCTAAATGAGTTGGACAATATCGACCGCCAGTTCCTCGTCGAGCGGCATTTGATGAGTCATGACCACGCCGCCAGTCCGCAGGGCAAGGGTTTGATAGTTTCTCCGGAGGAAGTGCTGTCGGTCATGGTAAACGAAGAAGACCACCTGCGCATACAGGTAATGCAGTCCGGCTTCAATCTCGACGGGACCTGGGAAATAATCAACAGCATAGACAATTCCCTTTCCGAAAAGTTACCCTTCGCATTCTTGCCGGAATGGGGTTTTCTGACGGCTTGCCCGACCAATACCGGTACCGCCATGCGGGGTTCTGTCATGCTGCATTTGCCCGCCCTGGTCATGACGCGCCAGATCAACAAGGTGCTCATGGCCATCTCCAAACTGAGTTTCGCCTCTCGCGGATTCTACGGCGAGGGCACGCAGGCAGTGGGGAACTTCTATCAGATCTCCAACCAGGTTTCGCTGGGGCACAGCGAACTGGACATTATTCAGAATATTAACGGCCTCATACGGCAGATCGTCGAGCAGGAAGAGCAGGCCCGGCAGGCTCTTCTGGTGCAGAATCGCCCGGTCCTGGAGGACAAGATCTGCCGCGCCTGGGGTACGCTGCGCAACGCCCGCATCATCTCCAGCCAGGAGACGATCGAACTTTTGTCTATGGTCCGGCTCGGTGTAGACGTCGGCATCATCCGAGAGCTGGCCCCCAAGACCATGAACGAGCTTTTCATTATGATCCAGCCTGCACATCTGCAGAAGATCGAAGGGAAGAAGCTGAATACTCTGGAGCGTGACACCAAGCGCGCCCAGGTCATTCGGGAGAAACTTAACGGCGAAGCCTAGGTCCAGGGCAAATTGCCCAGGCTGTTTCCGTCGTATACGTTGGTTTAATTAGGGAGGGGATATGTTTAATCGTTTCACGGAACGTGCACGCAAGGTCATCGTTTACGCCAAGGAAGAGGCGCGCAGGTTTAATCACGACTACATTGGCACTGAGCATTTACTTTTAGGGCTCATCCGGGAAGGCGAAGGGGTAGCAGCCGCGGTGCTGCAGAAGCTGGGTGTGGACCTGGAGTCGATCCGTATCGAGGTGGAGAAGCTGGTGCAGCCGGGACCGCAAACGCAGGTCGTCGGCGATATACCATTTACGCCGCGTTCCAAGAAAGCGCTGGAGCTTTCCGCCGAGGAGGCACGCGCTCTGGGGCATAATTATATCGGTACCGAACATCTTTTGCTGGGGCTGGTCAAGGAAGGCGAAGGCATGGCTTATCGCGTGCTTTTGAACCTGGGCCTGGACCTGGGCAAATTGCGTAACGAGGTAATGGAGCTTCTGGGCTCCGGCATACCCGGCTACGGTCAGCAGCAACAGCAGCAGGAGCCGCGCCAAGGTGTTCCGGGAGGGTCCAAGACTCCGGCCATCGACGCTTACGGTCGCAATCTTAACAAGCTGGCCAAGGACGGTAAACTCGACCCTGTCATCGGGCGCAAGGACGAGATCGAGCGCGTCATACAGGTGCTTTCCCGTCGGACCAAGAACAACCCGGTCCTTTTGGGCGAAGCCGGTATCGGCAAGACCGCCATCGTGGAAGGACTGGCCCAGCAGATCATCGCCGGCGAAGTGCCGGAAGTATTGCGCGAGAAGACCATCGTGGTCTTGGACCTGGCCATGATGATCGCGGGCACCAAGTACCGCGGACAGTTCGAGGAGCGCATCAAGGCAGTGATGGAGGAGCTCAAGCGTAACGGCAAGCTCATCCTCTTCATCGACGAGATACACACTTTAGTGGGCGCCGGGGCCGCTGAGGGCGCCATAGACGCCGCCAATATATTGAAGCCAGCCTTGGCCCGCGGCGAGATCCAGTGCATCGGTGCCACTACGTTGGACGAATACCGCAAGAATATCGAGAAGGACGCCGCGCTGGAGCGCCGTTTCCAGACCATCCAGGTCAATCCGCCGACAGTCGACCAGACAGTGCAGATATTGAAAGGCCTGCGCGATCGTTACGAGGCCCACCACCGCGTCAAATATTCCGACGAGGCGCTGGAGGCGGCCGCAAAGCTGTCCGACCGCTACATCACGGGTCGTTTCCTGCCGGACAAGGCGGTGGATATCATCGACGAGGCCGGGGCCAGCGCACGCCTCAAGGCCATGGTCACGCCTGAAGACATCAAAAAGATGGAAGAGGAAATAGAAGGCTTGCGTCAGGAGAAGGAAAGTTTCATCAAGGGGCAGGATTTCGAGAAGGCCGCCACCTTGCGCGATCAAGAACGGGCCGTGCGCGAGAAGCTGGAAAAGCGACGTTCGGAATGGATGGCCAAGCGCGACGACGCCTCGCTGGTGATCGGGCCGGAAGAGATCGCCCGTATAGTCTCGCAATGGACCGGCGTTCCGCTCATCCGCCTGGAGGAAAAGGAGACCGAGCGGCTTCTTAAGATGGAGGAGCACCTGTCGGGACAGGTCGTCGGGCAGGCCGAGGCCATCTCCGCTATTGCCCGCGCGGTGCGTCGTTCCCGCTCGGGGATCAAGAACCCGCGCCGGCCAATTGGTTCTTTTATTTTCCTGGGTCCAACGGGCGTGGGCAAGTCGCTTCTGGCCCGCGCACTTTCCGAGTTTATGTTCGGCAACGAGAACGCGCTTATTCAGATCGACATGTCCGAGTATATGGACAAATATAACGTTTCGCGCCTGGTGGGGGCTCCGCCGGGATACGTGGGCTATGAGGAAGGTGGACAGCTTACGGAGAAAGTCCGCCGGCGTCCTTATTCAGTGGTGCTGCTCGATGAGATCGAGAAGGCGCACGTCGACGTTTTTAATATCCTGTTGCAGGTTCTGGAGGACGGCCGTCTGACCGATTCGCTCGGACGTAGCGTGGACTTCCGCAATACCATCATCCTCATGACGTCGAACATCGGCGCGGACATGCTCCGCAAGCAAGGCTCGATGGGCTTCGCGACCCGCAAGGAGGAGGAAACGTACGAAAACATGAAGGATAAGCTCCTGAGCGAGATCAAGAAGGTCTTCAAGCCGGAGTTCCTCAACCGTATCGACGACACGATCGTCTTCCGGTCGCTGACCAAAGACGATCTTTACAGGATAATCGAGCTTGAGATAGATGCGGTGCGTTCCCGGTTGAAAGAGCGGGATATCACCCTGACCCTGACGCAAGAGGCGATAGACTTTCTGATCGACAAGGGGTTTGATCCGGTGTTCGGAGCTCGTCCGCTCAAGAGGACGATCCAGCGCTATCTGGAGGACCCTATGTCCGAGGCCATTATAGCCGGTAGTTTCCGGGAGGGCGCGAGCATAACAGTGCGTCCGGATAACGACAAGCTGATATTTGATCAATGAGCGTCTTGTACGCATGCCTTCTGGGCGGTCTTATATTGTTCTGGTGTCCGCCTGTGTACGCGCGGACCGATATACCCTTCGAGGGGACGGTGGATTTGCGCCAGGAGAGCCTGGCGTTGCGTGTCGGCAATGGAGACGCGGACGCGGTCAGGGTCGACATGCGCCGGGCCGCTAAGGATGCTCTGGAGTTCTCCGTCGATCTACGTCACGTGCGCTTGCCTTTCTTCGAGCTGTCTTCGGTCTTGCAGGGGCGGGTCAGCTTGTCCAGCAACGCGCAGCATCGCCGGGAAGCTGCAGGCGAGATCCGCAGCCACTATACGTTGGTTAATCAGAAACCGGTGAGAGATCTTTATTTTAAGTTTGCGGTGCGGGACCGGAAATTGTTTATCGAAAGACTCTGGGCCGGTGCGCTCTCGGTAAGCGGTTATATCGACCTTCAGGAAGAGCATCGCTCAAGCCTGGCTATGGAGATCGTTTCCTCTGACCTGGAACATATCTGCGGGCTCTTTCAGAGCGTACGCACCGTACATACGCCTTCGGTATCGGGGACATTGACCGGAGCGTTGACTTTGACCGGGCCTTTGGCCAGCCCACTGCTTAAGGGCAGGCTGGCCGCGTATAACGGATGTTTCAACGCTCTTTGTTATGAAAGCATTCTTTTGCAGATGGAGGGAACGTTACCGAACATCCGGCTGGACGATTCGGTGGTTACCCATGCCGACGGATTCAGTTTTAACCTAGCAGGCGCGGTCGACTTATCCGACATGGCGCACATGCAGGCTCAGATCCGTCAGCTTGGAAAAGTACCGGTGGTATCGGCGGCCCGTGACAAACGGGAATGGATACTAAAACGACAGCGCTCGGACTCTAACCGTGACGCGGTCACCGAGATGAAATATATCCTCCTCAAGGATGCCAGCGGCGACTCCGAGGGCGTGCTGGGGTTTGAACACAAGATCGGGTTTTGAAGACTATGGTCTTAAGAACTTTGGACAGGTTTACTCTTCTGGTAGCTGATTTCTTCCGTTATGCCGGCAAACTGGCATTGCTGGCTTACCAGGTTTTGCATAGCCTGGCCTCTAAGCCGTTTAACTGGTACCGTTTCCTGGTGCAGGCAAGGCGCGTGGGGCCGGGCAGCTTCGTCATCGCGTCGCTGGTCGCGCTTTTCGTGGGCATGATCATAGCCCTGCAGATGGCCTACATGATGGTGCGGCTTTCCGCTGAGATCTATATCCCCAACATTATAGCTGTATCGCTGACCCGGGAACTGGCGCCGGTCCTGACCGCTCTGATTGTTGCTGGGCGCATCGGGGCCGGGATCACGGCGGAGATCGGCAGTATGGTGGTTACCGAGCAGGTGGACGCGCTCAAAGCCTTTGCCGTCGACCCCGTCACTTATTTGGTGGTGCCAAGGTTCCTGGCTTTGTCGGTTATGCTGCCGGTGCTGACCATTTTCGCCGCGCTGGTAGGGATATTCGGCGGCTTTGTGATCTGTTATTTCAAGCTGGATATCAGCCATTTCATGTACTGGCAGATGGTGTCTGACGCGCTGGCGATAAAGGATGTCGTAACCGGGCTGGTGAAGACGGTATTCTTTGGCATGATCATAGCGGTAGTGGGCTGTTTCGAGGGGCTGAACGTGCGGGGCGGCGCCGACGGTGTTGGGCGGGCCACTACCTTGTCGGTCGTGCGTTCTTTTGTGCTGATCATAGCCTTCGACTGCATCTTTACATTTGTATTCTATTTTCTGTTTAACGCTTAGCGAGTTCGTTGCCGTGATAGAGATCGCGAACCTTTACAAGACTTTCGACAAGATGCAGGTTCTAAATGGACTGTCTTTGACAGTGCGTCCCGGTGAGACCAAGGTCATCATCGGCCGTTCGGGAGCGGGTAAGAGCGTGCTTCTAAAATCGATCGTGGGCATATTGCGTCCCGACAGCGGATCTATCAAGATCGACGGTGCGGAAGTCACCAATATCTCCGAGCCTGAATACGACAAGTATCGCAAGCATATCGGCCTGGTGTTCCAGGGTGGAGCGCTTTTTGATTCGCTTAGCGTAGGTGAGAACGTGAGCTTCGTGCTGGACGAGTTCGCTAGGCCGGGGGCGGCCGAGAGGCGCGAACGGGTGGCGTATGCTTTGTCGCTGGTAGGGCTTAAGGGTATTGAGAACATGATGCCCGCCCAGTTGTCGGGTGGAATGCGTAAGCGCGTCTCATTAGCTC
>JAAXVU010000223.1 GCA_013335325.1 Candidatus Omnitrophota bacterium
CGACCAACGGGAGCCGGGGCCACAGGATGGTTCAAAGCATAAGGGGAAAGGATTCTTTCAAAATTATCCTGTGGACTACCTGGCGACCCTGCCATGCCAGGACGCTCTCCGAGAGGAGGTTTGACGGGCCTTTGGCGCCGTCAAACACGCGTCGGCAAGTCAGGGCAGGCCAACGGGAGCCGGGGCCAAATTATTCCGCCTTCGCCGGGCAGAGGTTCAGTCTCACCGGCGGCGCGGACAAAATACCTGAAAGGAGCAACCAATATGGCCACACCCAATTGTCTGGCCAAGGAAGGCAAATATCTCACCTTTGGGCTAGGGCGTGAGGATTACGGCCTGGAGATACTAAAGGTCCGCGAGATCATCGGCATGATGAACATCACGGCCGTGCCCCAGGTGCCGACTTATGTCAAAGGCGTCATCAACCTGCGCGGCAAGGTTATACCAGTCATCGACTTAAGGCTCAAGTTCGCCATGCCTTCGATCGAGACCACGCCGGAGACCTGTATCATCGTGGTCAACCTGCACGAGGTCCTGATCGGCGTCGTGATCGACAAGGTCAAGGAAGTCCTGGACATCAAGCAGGACAAGATCGAGCCGCCGCCGAACTTCGGGGCGGACGTCCATACGGATTACATCCTGGGTATCGGCAAGATCAATGAGTCGGTAAAGATCCTTCTCAACATAGAGAAGGTTTTGGGCGAGGACGTAGCGATCGTCAGCCAGGTGGAAGGGAAATAAGCGCAAAGTGTCTTAGTTCGAGGGACAGGTGCTTAAAGCTTTAAGTGCCTGTCCCTTTACATTTCGCCGGCCGGCGCATCCTTACAGTATCGTCCGACGGAAATATTCGAAGAAGCACATAAGCGGGCAGTCCTGTTGGGGGCAGTAGGAAAAACAGTTACGGGTCAGGGATTCCCGGAAGCTGGAAAAGATGGTGTCGCCCTTGCGGGGAGCCAGGTCCTCGCGTCTTTGATCACACTGGCCAGTACAGTAATCCAGGCGTAGTCGGTCGACTCGCTGCATAGTCTTTGCGACATTCTCCTCGATCATAACGATAGTTTTAAGCAGGCCGGTCTCCGGGCTCGTGACGCCGTCTGTGCAAAGCATTCCGACGGGTGCAAAGGTGCAGGCTTCGGCGGGAACCTGTTCCTGGAATTTCCACAGACGGCAGTCTGTCCGGTGCCGGCAATAAAGTGCTCCGCGTTCGGAGAACGGATTGAGCAGCCGGTATTGCTCTAGCTCGGCCGGCGGGATGGCTTCCCGGGTGCGGGCCTGCGGGCAGGCGTTTTCGCAGAAATATTTGACGGAAGCCGGCAGGTTCTGCCGGTTGTGTTCTTCCGCTGCCCAGCCGGTGAGGGCTGCCTCGAAGTTTTGCAGGGTCATGGAGAAGTTCGTCGACATCGCGCTTAGCGTGCTGTAGCCGAAGGAAAGACGCATGGCGCGGATAAAACCCTGCGAGAGCTTGGTGGAGTCGAAGGGTTTGGTTATAACGCTGGCCGGACGGTAAGCCAGCACACGGGCCACGGTGGCGACGGAAGACCGGCAGATGATCATCGTCCGGGTGCCCGGCGGTACGGCGATAGGTTCGAGTTCGGTATTTACGATAGCGAAGTCCCAGTGGCGGCTGGCGAGTAGCCGGGCGGCTTCCTGTGCGTCACCTGCCACGGAGGCTGCCATCCGGTGGTCGCGGCACAGCCCGGCGAGAAGGACAGCGTCTTTGGCGTCGTTCTCGTAGATGAGCGCGCTGGTCGGCGGGAGGTCGGATCGGGGCGGCGTGATATCGAAATAGTTGTCGAGGACGCAGCCGGTCTCGCAACAGGGTGCGGAGGCGCCTTCCGCCCGGGCAGAGGCGCAGGTTTT
>JAAXVU010000132.1 GCA_013335325.1 Candidatus Omnitrophota bacterium
GAGGGTCGACCCGAAATAATAAAGATGCGTTCTCTGATATTATCGGCTTTAAGCCTTTTTAGCAGATCAACGCCAGTCAATACCGGCATTTTGTAATCCAAAAGAACCATATCGTATTTCTTGCTCCGAACAAGTTTCTCGCCATCAATAGAGTCGCTGGCACACTCCGCCGCATACCCTTCTGCCTGCAGAAACTCCACGAGCTCTTCGCAAAGCTCTTTATCATCATCAATAATTAAGATCTTTTTACAGGCCATGTATTCTCGATTGCTTGATCGCGCGCTTCGGAAGCCGCACAATGACCGACGTCCCTTGTCCCGGTTCACTTTGTAGCCATATTTGGCCGTTATGCATGGCGACGATCTGCTTGCAAACCGATAGTCCCAGGCCAGTGCCTTTGGCCTTGGTTGTAAAGAAAGGGTCGAATATTTTGCCGATGACATCCCTGGATACCCCTGAACCATTATCTTCAACAACTACTTTAATAAAATCCTTCTCATTCTCTGCAATTATCTTGATCCTGCCGTTCTTGTCCAGAACAGCATCAAGCGCGTTGTTCAATACGTTATTGAACACTTCTCTGGCCTGGACCGGATCAGCCTCGATCCAAACGTCCTCGATAGAACTGAGCTCTTTAGTCACGACAACTTTATTTCGCTTCTGTTCTGCCAAGGCATCAACACACTCTTCGATCAAAGCCAATATATTGACGTTTTCCAATTGCGGAGATTTTAGACGTGAATAAAAAAGCAGATTGTTTATGATCTGATCGCTTTCAACTACTTTATTCTTGATATTCTCAAGATGCTTGTCCAGATCGGGGTTCTTCGCCTTTCTTTTAATATTATTGGCCGCCAAGGATACCGCGGCCAGGGGATTGCGCAGCTCATGCGCGACAGTGGCCGCCAATGTGCCGATATCCGAAAGACGATTTGCCTGCTCCAAGGCCTTTTGTGCCTCAAATAGATCCCTGGTTCTTTCCTTAACAAGTTTATCCAAAGACTCTTTATCGCGTTTTAATATATCTTCGGCGTGCTTGCGCAGTGTAATATCTCGAATATTACACTGGATTACTTTCTTGCGGTCGACCAGGTAAACATTACTGACGAACTCCACATTGATCGTCTCGCCACCCTTCGTGAGGAGCGGGAGGTCTTCGTAGCGGACAAATTCAGATGTCTGTAAATTCAAGAAAGCTTCCCGTGACGGCACAACATTTCTTAGAAGGCCTATTTCCCAAAGATGTTTCTTGCATAATTCGTCATGCGCATACCCCAGCAACTCCGCCAAGAACGGATTGACGTCAACTATCATGCCTGTCTCAAAATCGAGTATTACGATCCCGTCCTTGGCCGATTCAAACAGCCTACGGTATCGCAATTCGGATTCTTTAAAAGCCTCCTCAACCCGCTTGCGGTCGGTGATATCTGTGGACGTGCCCATCAAATTGATGAGTTTGCCGTCAAGATCAAAGGATGCTTGCGCTGTCTCTTCGAGCGTCACCACCTTGCCGTCTGCCAGCACGACGCGATATTCTGTCTGATATTTACTGTTATCAGGATCAAGCGATCTGACAACCTTCACAAAACGCTCGCGGTCTTCAGGATGCACCCGCTTGAAATAATTCTGGCTCGTATCTGATCTCGCCTCTTCTTCGGCCAGTCCCAAGATAGAACAACAACTGGCCGACCGCATGACCCTGTCAGAGACAGGATCCCATTCAAACGCAAAAGACTTGCTAACCTGCAATGCCATCTGCAAACGTTCCTCGCTCTTCCGAAGCGACTCCTCGGCCCGCTTGCGCTCGGTTATGTCCATTACGATACCGATATAGCGAACCAAGGAACCGCTATCATCGAGAACTGGCCGGCCGCGTGACATTAGCCAGCGAACGCCGCTAACGCTATTGCCCAAACGCCACTCGGCAGTCAGTTCCTTCTTATCGCGTACGGCCTCCTGCACCGATCGTGCGACCGCGGCCCGGTCGTCCGGATGGATCGTAGCAAACCAAGCCTCGTAGGACGGCTCACAACTGTGCGGCGCCAGGCCGTAGACGTTCCATAACTCCTCAGACCAGGTATTCTTATTCGTCCGCAAGTCCCATTCCCACGCGCCGGCGTGAGCCGCAAGGTACGCCAGCCGCAATCGTGCATCATCCTCCCTCAACAGATCCTCAGCCAGCTTGCGCTCGGTTATGTCCACATCAGCGACAACCCCGGCGATAATTTTGCCATTCTTATCCTTGATCGCTGAGGAGCTCACATGGACAACGCCTTTTGATCCGTCTCCTCGTAAAATAACCATTTCTTCACCGACGATATCTTCTCCGCCTTGCAAAGATCTTGATAACGGCCATTCGTCCGGCAGATATTCCCGACCATCTTTGTGATAGGCTACATATCCGTGCTTTTCTGTATTCTCATTCGGAAGCATCTCCCGCTTCCATATCTTGTCCATTGCTTCGTTGTTTCTCGCGACACTACCGGTTGCGTCAGTGATGATGATCCCGACCGGCATTTGCTTAATGATCGAATCCAATATCAAGCGATCGCGTTCAGCTTTAAGAGTGGCTTCACGAAGCGCATTGGTGCGTTCAGCAACCAGCGCTTCAAGATGCGAACGGTGCTTCTCAAGCTCTATCTCAGTCTTCTTCTGCTCGGTCAAGTCCGTCACTACCATGCAAAGGCCGGAATTATCCAGTTGCAAGGAATTGCATGATACTAGGGCATAGATAAACGTAGCGTTATTTCTCTTGAGGAGGATCTCGGAGCGCGTAGTTTTGTTCTTGCTTTGAAGCAAATTGGACCGGAGCCTTGGATGCTCATCCGGCCAGACAAAATCAAAAATAGGGCGACCGATGATCTTTTCAGCCGGGACACCCAGCATTTCCGCCAGACGGCTATTGCAGTACATCACGGTCCCGTCAAAAGTCATGGTCGCGGCTCCCTCGTTTATCGTCTCGACCAGGACTCGATAAGAGTGATCCGCGCCTTTAAGGGTAAAGACTTTCTGATCGTCGGTGACAAAGGCATCGACCGAGCCGGATTTGATCGCGGCCAACAGCTCTTCGGCCTCGGCCAAACGTGCCTTCAACTCCGCATTTTCCTTGGAAAGATTCTTTAGCTGCGTCATCAGGCTATGATCCCTTTGACCTCAGATCCAGGCCCACCAACAGTTTATCGGTATTCGACATGTCCCCCACGAACCGGCGTAATGGCTCAGGCAATTCTTTGATGAGTGTCGGCGCGGCCAGGATCTGCCCGTTCTTGGCCAGAATGGGATTTTGATAAATATCCTGGATCGACAACTCATAACGGCCTTCTAAATGCTGATCGCAAAGCTTCTTGATATTATCAATGGCCCTTTGAGAATGCGGCGACAGGCCGGCTACATAAAGGTGCAGCACATATTTCGAGGGCTTCTTTTTCTGAAGCGCTTCACCCAGCTGTTTTTCAATACCGCTATTTGATCTTGCCATACTGATCCTTAATTAATGATATTCAATCCCACCAGAACTCTTTCTTTGTTGGAAAGATCACCAATGATCTTCTTCAACGGCGGAGGCAACTTTCTCACGAGCGTCGGGATGGCCACGATCTGATCGCCTTTGGCAAGCTTCGGGTTCTTGAGAAGATCCACCACCTTGATCGTATATTGCCCTTTCAGATGCTCGTCGCAGATCTTCTTGAGATTGGCAAAGGCCTCGACCGACTTGGGCGTAGTCCCCGCGACATATAAGACAAGGTTATAGGCATTCTTCTTCATTTCGAACCCTCCCGCACACCGGTAATGTCTTTGATCTCAAGCCCCGTACTGGTAATGATGAGCTCCTTCGTCTCGTAGGCGTGCCTCATGCCCCGGGACTTGATAATACTGATCCTGCGCATCCTTTTATAATCATGCGTTTCCATGGAAAGCCTGATCCATGTATCACACAAAGACGAGATGCCGATCTCGGTAGCCTCACCCCGGTCGCCGAGCGTGGTAAGATCGGTCGCCAGCACTGTGATCCCTTCATTCTTCAGAAAATCCAGAAGCCGCGCCATCATGGCCTTGGGTTCATCCAGCGTGCCGGCACCGACCAATGTGGTGATCGGGTCGATGACCACGACCGACGGCTTGACTTCCCTGACCGCATTATGCGCCATGACCAGGTGCATCTCCAGACCGCACAGAGTGGCCCGGTTGGCGATGACTTTCAAGAGCCCCTTATCGGTCCACTTTTTTAGATCCATACCGATATTCTTCATATTGCGTGACAGCTGCCCCTCTGACTCCTCAAAGGCGAAGAATAAAGCGCGCTGGCCGCCACGGCAGGCGGAATCCACAAACTGCGCGCCGAAACTGGTCTTGCCGCTGCCGGGTGAGCCGGAAACAAGAATGGAACTCCCGCGATAGTAACCTTTTTCTCCGAGCATAACATCCAGGTTCTTAATGCCTGAGGTGATCCGCCCCGAACTCGAGGCGCTGGATAACAACAGCGAAGTCAGGGGGAAGACCGAAATGCCGGACTCACCGATCAGGAACGGAAATTCATTGGTACCATGCCGGGAGCCGCGATATTTGACGATCTTAAGCCGCCTCGTAGCTATCTGATCGATCACCCGGTGATCGAGGCAAATGACACAATCCGCGACATATTCTTCCAGACCGTGTTTGGTCAGGAGCGAATCGCCTTTTTCTCCGGTAACGATCGCCGTCACGCCTCTATCTTTAAGCCAGCGGAAAAGCCGACGCAACTCTGCGCGAAGAATGGATTGGTTGCTAAGACCCGAGAACAAAGCCTCGATCGTATCTAACACAACCCTTTTGGCCCCGACGGAATCAATGGCCGAGGACAGACGCACAAACAACCCTTCCAGATCATATTCGCCCGTCTCCTCGATCTCGCTGCGCTCGATATAGACATAATCGATAACGAGTTTCTTGCTTCTGACCAGCGACTTCAGATCAAATCCGAGCGAAGCAAAATTCTCTTGCAGGTCCTTCTCCTTCTCTTCGAAAGCCATAAAAACGCCGGGCTCATCAATATGATACCGGCCCGAAAAAGTTTTTTTGGTGAATTACTGGTCTTTGGAATATGCCGTCGCTCGATCTGGCGCTCCTTCCATTCGGTAAGACTAAAGGTAGCCGAGCCTCTACCCGCTCCACCCGCTGAGCTGAACATCCCGGTTATCTTTTACTGCAATCACAGCACCTGGTGGGATGGCTATGTAGCGCATATTCTCTCGCGCCAGGTCTTCAACCTTGACCCGTACCTGATGATGGATGAAAAACAACTGAAGCGCTTTAAGTTCTTTTCCTGGGCCGGTTGCTTTTCGGTCAACCGGGAGAACCCGCGGGAAGCGTTAAAATCGCTGCAATATATCGCGGCAGAGCTGGTAAAGCGTCCGGGAAGGGCCTTATGGATTTTCCCACAGGGAGAAATAGAACCCTCGGAAAAAAGACCGCTGGATTTTCAAAACGGGCTTGGCTGGCTGGTGCGCCGCCTGGATGATTGTCTGGTATATCCCGTCTCCCTGCGTTTTGAATTTATGCGGGAACAATTTCCCGATATTTTTGTCTATATCGGTGCCCCGGTTAGATTTAGCCCTGAAGAGAAAAAGGATATCAAGAACACAGAAAAAAATGGTCTTCACCCAAGCTCAAGTTGCCAACGACACATGTGTCCAAGTTGGAGTGAGAGGAATTGATGGGATACTCTGGACTGCTTGCTGGCTGGCTGCTTCTGTTCTGTCCTTGTGGACCAGGCCGAGGAGGGAGGAAGAGAAACCGAAATCAGGAACAGAGAAAAAAATGGTCTTCATCCAGCCGCAAGTTACAGTCCATACCAAGGCCTGGTTAACTGTTGAAGATGAAGAACCACCTGGGGGAGAGATGTTCCACTTTTTCATGGCTGCATGTTGAGATCAACCATGGTGCACAAAAACAGCCAATTTGTCAACTTGAAC
>JAAXVU010000133.1 GCA_013335325.1 Candidatus Omnitrophota bacterium
CACAAGCTACCTCCTTTGGTTGGGACGCCCTTTATTGGACGAACCCTTTAACCTTTGGGATACATTCTAAACCAATGTAAGCCCGCTAAGGAGGTAGCTTTTTTCATGTTATCAATAGCAAAATTTGTCCCGAAGGGGTCGTGCGGCAAATGCCTGCATTTGCCGACGTGATCCCGGACAGGCGGATCCTGTCTCGGGACAGAGCTGGCCACACTCCACCGCACCCTGGCCTCCTCCGGAGGCCGGGCGGTGCCTGATCGGTCGTCGAGTTTGGCCACGCAACTCCTCACTTTCACTCGGAGCGGATTTTGCACTGCAAAATCCGGGATTAAGAGAAACCATGACCGTGAGGTCAGGGAGCTTCATTTGGTCGTTTGCGACCAGCCGTGTTCGAAGAGCGCCTTGTAGAAAGGGAATTGCACAAGGAGGAGAGCGGTCATGGCCAGTACAGCGGCGAGGTGGTTCTCCCGCCAGATGGCCTGGAAGGTGAGCGTCTCGTAGCGATGTCCGCACAGGTCCGTTAATATCTTCAAAACAAATATTACCCGGAAGAATTGTCCGGCCGAACGCCGCAAGGCAAAAGCGCGCACGTAGAGCGGCCACAGGGATATTACAGAAAGGAGAACGGCGGCCAGGGCTAACAGATACCAGATGGCGTTGGCGTGGTGAAAGGCCATCAAGGCGTAATAGAAATTACGCGTTTTGGCATTCGTGTCCAGAAGGGAGATGATGCCGTTTGAGCTCAGGTTCAGGTAGAAGAGAAAATACAGTGCCCAGCCGGCACGTTTCAGGTATTTCATGGTCCGTATTATGCCACAAGCGGATTGTTTCATCAGTAAAATATCTTTTTTCTCCGGCGGTGACATGTTAGAATGCTTTCCATGAATCAGCCCATGATGGAACACATCGAAAAGATCGTCAGCTCCGACCGTCGCTACGGCCCGGGGGCGTACGCCTTTGTGATGGAGGCGCTGTCTTACACGCAGAAGCGTTTCCGGCGCGAACGCCATGTGACCGGCGAGGAGCTCTTGGTCGGGGTCGGCGAACTGGCGGTCCGGCAGTTCGGTCCTCTGGCCCTGCCGGTCTTCCAGCGTTGGGGCATGCGTTCGTCCGAGGATGTCGGTTACGTGGTCTTCAATCTGGTAGAGCACGGGGTGCTGGGCAAGCAGGAAGAGGACACGTTTGACAGTTTCCGCAATGGCCGGGACCTGGAAGCAGTCTTCTCAGAAGAGTACCGCAAACAGCTGGCGAAAGTTACCCGCCGGTTAAGGTGAAGCAGCCGGGATCGGTCGGGCTTTTGACGGCTCCCGGGTTCGGACAAAATGCAAGGAGGGGGAAGATGGTGGCATTGTACGTCATTTTGGGTTTGCTGGTCTTGCTGGCAATGATGGTCATCGGCACGTACAACGGGCTGGTGCAGATCCGTGAAAGCGTAAAGAACGCCTGGTCGCAGATCGACGTCCAGCTTAAGCGTCGCCATGACCTCATCCCCAACCTGGTGGAAGTGGCCAAAGGCTACATGGCCCACGAGCGCCAGACACTGGAGAACGTCACCAAGGCGCGCCAGATGGCAGTGGACGCTTCTTCGCTCAAGGACCGCATTGCCGCCGAGAACATGCTCACTTCCACACTGCGCAGCTTGATGGCGGTGGCGGAGAATTACCCCAACCTCAAGGCCGACACGCAGATGATCCGGCTGCACGAGGAACTGACCACCACCGAAAACAAGATCAGCTTCTCCCGGCAGTTTTACAACGATGAGGTCAACCGGCTGAACGTGGCCGTGCAGAGCTTTCCACAGAACATCATCGCCGGCATGTTCAGTTTCCAGAAGGCCGAGTTCTTCCAGCTCGACGATGCCGCCGAGAGGCAGGCGCCGCAGGTTAAGTTCTGAGATACAGCAGAGCGCGTTTGGCGGTCACTTGTCAGAGGTGTTAAGATGCTGACAGTCGGCCGTTTAGCGTTGAACAAAATATGCCATTTTCCTTCGTACAGATCGAAAAGGACAAGACGCAAAGCATCGGCTGGTCGTTTGCGTTTCTTGTCCTTTTTTATTTTGTCGCCGCGACACTCCTGGTCGTGGTCGTCAAGTTTCTGATCATCAACCTGTACCTGGGCCGGCTGTCGGACGAGCTCATGGTGCCTGTCTGGGATTGGCGTACCCTGGGTTGGACCTGGGTCACGGCGGGTGTGGTCAGTTTGCTGCACTGGGCCTGGTCGACTGATTCGATCGTGGACCGGACCGTCGGGCTCATGTCTGCCCGCAAGGCGGACACGGTCCGGGAGGCGGAGCAGGTCTTGCGTAACGTGGTCGACGAAGTAACGGTCGCTACCGGAAGCAAGCAAGCGATCGAGACTTACGTCCTGCCGACGTCCGCCATGAACGCCTTCGCCCTGCAGGACTTCGAGGGGCGCTCGGTGATCGGTGTGACCGAGGGGCTGTTGCAGCGGCTTAACCGCGCGCAGCTGGAGGCGGTGGTGGCGCACGAGGCCGGGCACCTGGCCTGCGGAGACTCGCTCTCCACGACGGTGACCAGCAGCATCTTCCGCGTCTTCGACAACCTCTGCGACATGTCCCGCGCGGCCATGGAAGGCTACGGGCAGGGACGCGGGCGCAAGGACGGACGCATCTTCCTGATCCTGGCCGTTATTTTCCTCCTGGCGTCACTGTTGCGCTTTGTGGGATTCCTGGGAGCCATGTTCATCTCCCGCGAGCGCGAGTACCGCGCCGACGCGCTGGCGGTCCGGCTGACCAGAAACCCGCTGGCCTTGGCCGAGGCTTTGCACATCATCGACAGCCGCTGGAAGGGCGGCGGCATGCCGGGCGGTGCCATGGAAGCCATTTTCATCCAGAGCCCGCGGCGGAATTACATGGAGGATGAAGAGGACTGGGTTTCTAAGCTATTTACCACGCATCCGCCGGTACGCCGGCGCATCGGCATCCTGCTCGACATGGCGCATGCCGACGAAAGCGTGCTGGAGAACGCGCTCAAGGACGAGCAGCGTCGCGTCGAGAAAGCCGCTGAGGCCGACGGCCGCGGCGGAGAAGGCGCCTGGGGCGGGGAAGCCCGCTGGATGGTGAACCGCGCGGGGCAGTGGCTGGGACCGTTCGATCTCTCTGGCATGCAGAAGCTGGAAGGCCTGGGGCCCGACACTCTGGTGCGCCGCGTGAATGGCCCGGCCATGCTGGAGGCCAGGCTGGACCGCGACCTGTGGGCCTTTCTGCCGGCGCTAAAGCAGGGCGCACGCCCGTGCTGCCCGCGCTGCCAGGTGCCGCTGGCCGAGGAGACTTACGAGGGCGTTGCCGTTCAGCGCTGCCAGAAATGTTTGGGCGTTCTGGTCTCCGAGATGGATGTTCTTACCATCACCGGACGGCGCGAGATGATGTTCTCCGCGCGCATCGTGGGGCTGGCCAACCTCATGCTGGAACAACCGCCAGCTTTTCCGCTGGTGCCAGGCGGCCAGGCGTTCGACGAGAAAAGCATCCCTTGTCCGGTCTGCCGCCAGTCGGCCGTGCGCATGACCCGCCGTTTCGTCAACCGCAAGTATCCCGTCGAAGTCGACAAGTGCCCGGCCTGTGCGCGGGTCTGGTTCGACAAGGACGAGCTGGAGCTCCTGCAGTGCATGTACGAAAAGACCAACCCCCTGCCGGCGTCTGCCGGTCAGTCGGCGTGAGGCCGGTCCCGGTGGGCGCGCCCAACTTTCTCCCCAATGACAAAGTAGTAAGCGGACGCCTCACGGCGTTGGACGGACATCCGGTACCGGCAGAGTTCCACGTCCACGGGCACGACCGTTGCGTCGTTTTGGTGCACGGTTTCTACAACAGCAAGTCAGCGCCTTTGCTGCAGGGTCTGGCCGGCGAACTTGCTTCCTCATTTGATGTGGCGCTTCTTGACCTCTGCGGACACGGCGCGAGCCAGGGTCTTTTCAGCTGGACCCACCGGGAGTGGATGGACCTGGAGGTGGTGTTGCGCGCCGCGCGCGGGCGTTACCGCCGGGTCGTGGTCATCGGCTTCTCGCTGGGCGGGGCGGTGTCTGTAGCGTGCCTGGCGCGCTTCCCAAAACTCGCCGACGCGCTGGTGTGCGTGGCGGTGCCGGCCAGGCTGGGCGAGGTGGATTACCGGTTTTGGGAAAAGGGCATGCGGCGGGACTTTGTCTACACTTTGCTGACGCCGGAAGGCCGCCGGGGCAAGGGAGTGCGTCCCGGTTTCTTGTGGGGACGCCGCGACCGGGCCATTGAAAAGATCGGCGAGGTCCGGGTGCCGGTCCTGTTCGTGCACGGCACCGACGACTGGGTGGTCAAACCCGGGCATTCCAGGCGGCTTTTCGACGCGGCCAGGGAACCGAAGGAGCTTAAGCTCATCCAGGGCGGCCCGCACGCCGAGTACCTGCTGCGCGACTGCCGGGAGGAGTTTTTGCAGGTCCTGAAAAGTTGGCTGGAGCGGGTGGTTTTAGAGGGTCTGGAGAAGTAGAATTCTTTCGAAAGATCGGAGACAACAATGGGCAAGGAACTCGCGCAGGGCAAGTACCGCAGGCTGGTCGACGACATCTCGGCGATCTACGAGGAACTGCGCCGCCAGATGGTCGCGGCCTACTGGAAGATCGGCCAGCGCATCGTCGAGGTGGAGCAGGACGGCGAAGTGCGGGCCGAGTACGGCGCGGGGCTCCTGCAGAAGATCTCCGACGATCTGGTACGCCGCTACGGTCGGGGTTTCTCGGTCGACAATGTCCAGAATATGCGTCGTTTTTACCTGACGCATCCAAATTACGAGACGTCTCGTAAATTGGGCTGGAGCCAGTACGTGGCGCTGCTCTCCGTCGAGGATGAGTCCGAACGCCAGGCTTTGGAGGGTCGCGCGGAGCAAGAAGACCTGTCTTCCCGGGAGCTGCGCCGGCTGGCCGCGGAGGTAGTGGAGAAGGAGAGAACGGAAGGCGAGACTGGCGGGAAGTCCACCCGGGGTTCTTCCGTTCTGCCGGAGCTTAAGGTTCCATCCGGGCTGGTGCTGGGTACCTGCCGGAAGGCCGACGCGCCGGGCGTGGCCGTTCCCGCCGGACAGGTTCTCCTGGACCTGGGTTTCTACGTCAACCTGGCGGTCGCCCAAAAGTCGCTGGCGAATGTCGCAGTAAGCGACAAGCCGGCCTACACTTACGCCGGGGTGGTGGGGCGTGTGGTCGACGGCGACACGCTGACGGTATTTCTTAAGCTAGGCTTCGGGGTGGTAGTGGAGGAAAGACTGCGCCTGCGCGGCATCGACGCGCCGGAGATGTCGACCGCGGCCGGGGTCGCGGCCAAGGCGTTCCTCTCAGCGCTCCTTACGGCCGGCAGCGGGGTAGTGGTGCGTACGCATCAGACCGACATCTACGGCCGGTTCGTGGCGGACGTGCTGTTTTTGCCCGACGGCGGCACGCCCCAGGAGACGCTCTCGCGCGGGGTGTACGTGAACGCCGAGATCCTCGCCGCCGGCCACGCGGTGCGGATGAAGTAGGTGGCGAAGGACAAAAGTCAAAAGGTGAAACGACGGCAGGGCTGAAACCGGCGGATGATCCTAAGCGGTGAGGAGTCGGGAGGGGTAACAGGTCGGCAAGGTCTTAAGGTCGGGCGGCAAAAATCCAGGCCCCCTCCCATGCCCTCCCCGCGCTACGCGGGGGAGGGTGAACATTGGCAGTGCTTGGTGTGGAAAGGTATTCAAAACGTTGAGAGTAACGCTTTGCGGGGGAGGGTGAATATTGGCAGTGCTTGGTGTGGAAAGGTATTCAAAACGTTGAGAGTGACGTTGTGCGTGGGAGGGTGTTCAGTAGTGCCTGTTGTGGTAAGGATCTTGAATACGTTTAGAGCGCTGGCGCTACGCGGGAGAGGGCGATCC
>JAAXVU010000010.1 GCA_013335325.1 Candidatus Omnitrophota bacterium
AGGGACTCCGTGAAGCTTGTCTGGAGTAAAGGTGGGAGGAAGCTTCACTTCGCCCCTCGCGGCCCTTTGCCGCCAGGGGCTGCCGGCGACAAAGGGCTCCAGCAGCCTTTTCAGGCCGAGAAAGATCCGCGACAGTGTCAGGGGGTTATTCTTCATTATTGAGTTGTGTTATAATCCCGGCGGTATTGTGCCCGATTATATTTTCGGCCAGGACGCAAAGGAGCTGCCCACATGGAACAGACCGCCTTGTATAATTTAAATGTCGACGAAGCTGCCGCGCACCTTGGATCCGACCCCAGGCAGGGCCTCTCTCCGGAGGAGGCCGCCCGCCGGCTTAAGGACCACGGCCCCAACCAGCTGCGCGAGAAACCGGGTGTAAGCCCGTGGGCCATCTTCCTGGGACAGTTCCGCGGCCTCATCGTTTGGATACTGATCGCTGCGGCCCTGGTCTCCGGTTTCCTCAAGGAGTGGGTGGATGCGCTGGCGATCGTCGCCATTGTTATCATAAACGCCATCCTGGGCTTTATCCAGGAATACCGCGCCGAGAAGTCCCTGGCGGCGCTGAAGAAGCTTTCCACTCCGGTCTGCAGGGTGGTCCGCGGCGGTCGGCAGGCCGCCGAGCCGTCCGCAGGGGTAGTGCCAGGCGACCTGGTGGAGGTTGAGGCCGGCGACAGCGTCCCGGCCGACAGCCGGGTGGTTTGGGCCAGCGCCAATTTTAGCGTGCAGGAGGCCAGCCTGACCGGCGAGTCCTCGCCGGTGACCAAGAATTTCCAGCCTATGGAGAAGAAGGATCCGTCCTTGGCTGAACGGCACAACATGCTTTACATGGGCACATCCGTGTCATTCGGCAAGGCCCGGGCCCTGGTAGTCAGCACGGGTATGCGGACCGAGCTGGGCCGTATCGCCGGCATGGTGCAGGACATCGGACACGAGGCCACGCCTTTGCAGAAGAAGCTGGAGGAGTTCGGTCGCTGGATCGTTTATCTGTGTTTCGTGCTGGTGGGGCTGGTGTTCATGCTGGGCTGGTGGCGCGGCGGGCGGCTGATCGACGTGTTCCTGACCTCGGTCAGCCTGGCGGTGGCGGCCATTCCCGAAGGGCTGCCGGCGGTGGTGACGATCGCCCTGGCACTGGGAGTGCACCGGATGGTAAAACGCAACGCGTTGATCCGTAAACTGCCGTCGGTGGAGACGCTGGGTTGTGCCACGGTCATCTGTTCCGACAAGACCGGCACGCTTACCAGAAATGAAATGACCGTGCAGAAGCTTTACGCCGGCGTTGAGCTGGTGGACGTGTCCGGGATCGGCTACGCGCCGGAAGGCGGTTTCTCGGCCGGAGGTCGGCCGGTCGATCCGGCCGCGCGCCCGGAACTTGTTCGACTGTTGCGCTGCGGGGCTTTGTGCAACGGGGCCCGGCTGGAGCAGCGCGACGGGGCCTGGCGCATCACCGGCGACCCGACTGAAGGGGCGCTTTTGACGGCGGCCGGCAAGGCGGGGATGTACCGCGAAGGACTGGAGGAGCAATACCTTTTGCTCGATGAGCTTCCTTTCGACTCCGACCGCAAGAAGATGACCATGGTGCGCCGGGACCCTGCCGGGCGCAAGGTTGCCTTTGTAAAGGGAGCTCCGGACAAGCTGCTAGATGACTGTGTGTCTGTCGAGGAGAATGGCACGGTGCGTCTGCTTGCCGACAGCGACCGCGAGGCGATCCGCCGGTGCAATGACCGGCTGGCCGGAGAAGCGATGCGTGTGCTGGCGGTGGCCTGGCGCGTTCTGCCGGACGGCCTGGACCGCCATGAGATAACGGCTATCGAAAAGGAACTAGTGTTCGCTGGGCTGGTGGCCATGATCGACCCTCCGCGCGAGGAGGTCCGCCTAGCCATGCGGGCCTGCCGCAGCGCCGGTATCCGCACAGTCATGATCACCGGGGACCACAAGAACACGGCTGTAGCCATCGCTCGACAGCTGGGATTCTTCGGTCCGGATGCCCGGGCCTTGAGCGGCGAGGAGCTGGATCTTCTGGACGACGAGGCCTTTTTTGCGAGAGTGCGCCAGGTCGCGGTCTACGCCAGGGTCTCACCCGAGCACAAGCTGAGGGTGGTGCGCGCTTGGCGCCGGCACGGCGAGGTGGTGGCCATGACCGGCGATGGTGTAAACGACGCGCCCGCCGTCAAGGAGGCCGATATCGGTATCGCCATGGGGATAACCGGGACCGACGTCACCAAGGAGGTCTCGGATATGGTCGTAACCGACGACAATTTCGCTTCCATTGTCTCGGCGGTGGAGGAGGGGCGCGGGATCTACGACAATATAAAGAAGTTCATACACTACCTGCTTTCCTGCAACGCCGGCGAGATATTGGTCATGTTCCTGGCGTCGCTGGTCGGGCTGCCGGTGCCTTTGCTGCCGATCCATATCCTGTGGGTGAACCTTGTCACCGACGGCCTGCCGGCCCTGGCCCTGGGAGTCGATCCGGTCGATCCCGACATCATGCTTCGTCCGCCGCGCCGGCCTGCCGAGCCGGTCATAAACCGCGAGCGCGCCTGGCTGGTGCTGTCTCACGGCGGGCTTATCGCTTTTTCCAGTCTGCTTGCCTTCGTGGTGGTGCTCTTCATCGAGAAGGAGGGGCTGGATCGCGCCCGCACTGCGGCATTTGTGGTCCTGGCCTGTTCGCAGCTTTTTCACGCTTTCAACTGCCGAAGCCTGACCGAGTCGGTATTCCGGCTGGGGCTGTTGACCAACGTGCGTTTACTGGGGGCAGTGGGGATATCCTTCTTGCTGCAGACAGCGGTGGTGTACACGCCTTTCCTACAGAAGGTCTTCAAGACCGAGCCGTTGGGTTGGTGGGACTGGCTGCTGGTGATGCTGATCTCATCGTTCCCGCTTTTGGCTGTGGAGGGCTGGAAGGCTGTCCGTGTCGGCGCTCGCGCAGCGCGCTCCGCTGAAAAGGAGGCCGGGCATGGGGCCTCTGCATAAGCTTTTGCTAAATATTCTGGGATGGTTCTTTTTGTGTTTGGGAGTGGTCGGGCTTGTCCTGCCGCTAATGCCGGCGGTGATCTTTTTTATCCTGGCTTCCGTCTGTTTCTCCAGGGGTTCCCGGCGGTTTCATGCCATGCTTGTCAATAACCCCTGGCTGGGCCCACACATACGACGCTACCATGCCGAAGGCGGTCTGCCGGCATGGGTCAAGTTCCTGCTGGTGGCCGGGCAGTGGGCAGGGCTGGTGTTGGCCTTTGTTCTGTTTGTGGACGATCTCCGCCTGCGCCTCGTAATGGCTGGAGTGGCGTTGACGGTAACGATCTTAATCCTGTCTTTGCCCACGTCCAACAAGACTGACCCCGGCTAGAATGTCCCGGCGGACAGCCGATGCCTCTCAGGCCGCTTGCGGAATTCATATCTCCAGGTTGCAATAGTAAAGGTTCTCTTGTTGCGGAAAGCCGTTGGCGTTGCCGGAAAGAACACGCCTCGCCTGGCAAGGTGCGGTGCGAGAACATCGTGGAGTTTGCGAACGCTAAGTCCTGGTCTAACGGGAGCCGGTGGCTCGAGGTCGGGTGCTTCATCCGTTTATCCCGGAATTTGCAATAGGACTTTAGGCCTACCGCAACATATTGGCATATAAAGAGATATTCTATTGCAACGCAATACAAAATGATGCCGAGCAAATTCCGGGATTACCTCACAAAGCTGGCAAATCCTCGTCGGATCTGCCACGCGACCCCTTCGGGGCGGATTTTTCTAATGAAAAATCCGGGTTTATCCCGGACTTTGCAGTGCAAAATCCGTCTCTAGCGAGAAGCGAGGTGATGCATGGTCAAATGCGAAGAGAGTTTGGCCAGCTTTGCGAAGTGGTCGCTTATTTTGCGATCGGATGTAACGGTGGCTCGCCGGCTTATTGAGCAGTTTCCGGCTGGTTGGTATCGGTTGGTTTCTCGTCGCCCGTAGCGCTGCCGGGAACGCTGTTGGTGAACGGGAAGCGGATGACCGTGATCCGGCCTTTCTTCTTCTCCCAGTCCGGCGTTTCTTCGAAGATCTTCAATTGGTCCTTGGTGAAGGTCATCTCGCGCTTCTCCCGACGGTTATGCAGGTACACCGCCGTGAAGTCGGTGAACGGGTAGAAGCGCAGGGTGTTGGTCACGGCTTCCAGGACTTCCCGGTCCGGGTCGGCCTTGGGCGGAAAGTCGCTGTGGGAGAACTTGAAGCGGATGCGGTTTTTTATCTGGGCGGTCAAGAAATCCGGCCAGGCGACTTCCTCGAGAGCCAGCTGGCGGCCGGTCCGGTCGCCGATCAGTTTTTCGTCGCCGAAGATCTCGGTGTTTTCGCGCAGGTAATATTCCTCGAAAGGTATGGCCTCGGTCATGAAGGCCTTAAGATCTGGCAGATAAAAGGTGCTCTTGGTGGCGATGCCTTTGCTCACGTCGGATACCACCACCACGAAGAAGACCGGGGCCGTGGCCTTGGTCTCTTCATCTTTGGCCAGGTTGAAGAAGGCTTCCTGAATGGCCTGGTAGACAAGCTGGCGTTTTTTGGTGTAATGCTCGTTGTAGCTGGAGCCGTAGGTGACCGCTTCCGGAGGAAGGACGTCCGGCACGATGTCGTAGTCGATGCGGAACTCGGTCGCGAAGTACTCGCCGTCCAGCGACAGAAGCGAGAAGGGCATGGGCTGTCGCGTGGGTTTTTCGCTGGACTCGCCGGCCTTCAGGTTGAAGATAGGCTCGTCCATGGCCAGAAAGATCCGTTCCGTGCGACCGACCTGTCGGGCGGTGACTTCCACCTGGCCTTCCTTGCGGCAGAATTCGACGAACTTCGCTTCGGCTTCGGTAGGCGTGTAGGTCTTTTCTTTAAGCGCTCCGCAACCGGCCAGCGCGGCCAGGTACAGGCAGGCGGCAGCCAGTATTACGGGCAGTGCGATCCTCATGTATTCCCCTCGTCCTCTTCCAGGAAGGGTGGACGGTATTTGGGTTTGACGCCGAACTTTTGAAATATGCTTTCGATCTCGTCGTATTCTAGTTCTTCTTTGGCAAGAAGCTCCTGCGCGAAATGCTCGAGCAGGTCCCGGTTTTCGTTCAGTGTGTCGAAACATTCCTTCAGGCATTCCTGCATGATGGCCTGGACGTCTTCATCCAGTTTCTCGCGGGTCTTCTCGGAGATATGGGTCTCCGCGCTCCAGCCGCCGGAGAGAGAGCTGAAATCGCCGATCAGGCCGGAACGTCCCATTCCGTAGCTCCACACCATATTGTGGGCCAGCATCAGGGCTCGGTAAAAGTCGGAGCCGGGTCCGCCGCCGACACCGGTGGAGGTGCTGCCGAATTTGATCGTTTCCGCGGCGTAACTGGCCAGACCGAACTTGAGCTTGGAGCGCAAGGATTCCCGGTCATTGCTCCAGACCTCGTGCCGACCGCGCGGGGCGACAAAGCCCAGGGCGCCGGCGCGGGGGATGATGGTGGCCTTGATCACGTCGTCGTATTGCAGGAAGATATAGCCGATAATGGCATGTCCCGCCTCGTGGTAGGCGGTCCATTCTTTCTCCTTGTTGGTCATGGTGATGTTGGAGCGCGTACCGTAACTGATGCGGTCGTACGCTTCAGAAAGGTCCTTGAAGGTGATGAGGTCGTGCTTGTTGCGCATAGCGATCAGGCTGGATTCGCGCACCATATGGTCGATATCGGCCGGGGAGAACCAAAGCGTCTTGCGGGCCAGGATGCTTAAGTTTACGTCTTCCGCTACCCGGACTTTCTTTAAATAGAACTGGAAAAGTTGCTTGCGTTCCTTGAGGTTGGGCCGGCTGATATGGATCACGCGTTCGAAACGGCCCGAGCGCATTATGGCGCTGTCGATCTGGTCTTCCGAGACGTTCGTTGCCGCCAGGACGATGATGTTGTTCTCCTGTTTACGCAGGCCGTCCAGTTCGGTCAAGAACTGGTTAATAGTGGCGTTATGGGCGGTCTCGGCGCCGATATTGCCCAGAGCATCCGAGCGCCTGGGCCTGGCGAACGAGTCAATCTCGTCGATAAATACGATGCAGCCGCCTTCGGCCTTGGCCAGGGAGCGCGCTTCCGTGAAAAGCTGTTTGACCTTTTCGGCCCCTGTCCCTACATATATACCGACGAATTCGCTACCGGCGACCGACAGGAAAGGCAGTCCGGCCTCGGTGGCGATGGCTTTGGCCAGGTAGGTCTTACCGCAACCCGGCGGGCCGATCATCATGGAGCCCTTTATGACTTTGCCGCCGACGGCCTTGATGCGCTCGCGGTCTTTCATCAGCTCGACTATTTCCCAGGCATCTTTCTTGGCCGAATCCATACCGATGACGCTGTCCCACGAGATGTTGACACGGGTGGCCATGATGAAGCCGCCGGTAGCCTTCTCGATGATCTCGACGGTCTTGTCGATGGCTTTCTGGAAATGTTCCTGGTTGGCCGGTGCGTTGTCCCTGCTCGCCAGCAGTTGGGTCTCCTTGATCATGCTGCGGATGTCGTTGACCGAGAACCACATGGTCTTTCGCACCAGCTGGTCCATGTCGAGGGCCAGGTCGCAGTTGACTTCTTTTAGCTGGTGTTTGATAAGCAGCAGGCGGTCGGCGGTGCCGGGACGCGGGATTTGGATCTTCTGCGAAAAACGGTTGGGCCTAAAGAGTTGCCGGCTCAGGCTTTCTTCACCCAGGCAGGTCTCGGCCAGGATAAAGATATTGTTTTGTTCATCGAGTACGTTGTCCAGTTCGCTGAGGAAGAAGTTCTGCACGGTGTCGTAAAAGCTTATGTTGCGGTTGTCCCATACCAGGACATCAATGTTGCTGATATAAAGGATGCAGCCCATTTCCGTTCGGTTGAGCGACCGGGTCTCCTCGAAGATGCGTTTGAGCTCGGCGCGGCCGTCGTTGGGAGACATGGCCAGGATGTCGGGTGCGGACATGGGCACCACGGGGAGCCCGGCTTCGGTGGCTACGGCCTTGATGAAATGCGTCTTACCGGTACCGGAAATGCCGTAGAAAAGGTAAGCACGTGCCAATCGGTTGCTGCTGCCTTTGGCTTGCCGGGAATCGCGCATGCGGGAGACTATCTCCCAGGCCTCTGTCTTGGTTGCCTGCATGCCGATGATATCGTCCCAGTAGACATGTTGCTGGGCGAACATCATGTTCTTGGAGCCGTTCTTCGAAAGCAGGCCGATCAGGTGGTCTTTGGCTTTCTGCAGGTGTTCATTTTTCACCAGCTCGGCATTCTCTCGACGGGCAAATATGGCCGCTTCCCGGACCAGAGAGTCCAGGTCGGCCGGGGAGAACCACATGGTTTCTTTGGCCAGTGTCGCGACATCGCATTTGGGCTCATACTTTATGCGACGGAGATAGAAATTGACAATATCCTCGCGGTCTTTGCGGTTGGGGTAATCAACGCGGATCTTGCGGTCGAAGCGTCCTGAACGAATAATAGCCGGGTCGAGTTCTTCCTCGTTCATGTTGGTGGCGGCGAAGACCACAATGTTATTCTCGGTCTTGCGCAGCCCATCGATCTCGGTCAGGAATTGGTTGATAGTGGCGTTGTGGCTGGTCTGCCCGCCGAAGCCCATGTCTTGCTTGCGGGGGGTGGCGAAGGAGTCCATCTCGTCGATAAATATGATGCAGCCTCCGTAAACTTTGGCCAGTTTACGCGCTTTCTTAAAGAGCGAGCGCATACGGGCCGCCCCTTGTCCGACGATCATTCCGATAAACTCACTGCCTACAGCGGCGAGGAAAGGCATGTCCGCTTCAGTGGCGATGGCTTTCGCCAGGTAGGTCTTGCCGCAGCCCGGCGGACCCATGAAGAGTGTGCCCTTGATGATCTTTCCGCCGATGGCCTTCAGGCGGGTCTGGTCGCGCAAGAATTCCACGATCTCCCAGGCGTCGCGCTTGACGGTTTCCATGCCGATGACGTCGGCCCATTTGACATCGGGCTTGGCTTCTTCTGCGGCATCCGCGCCGAGCATTTTGGACATGCCGCCGCCCATAAAGGTGTAGTACTGCATGAATCCGAACAGAACTACGTAAATGATGGCTTGCACTATCCCCATGAAGAGGTACATGCCCATTTGGGCCATCATCTGCTTGCGGCTGAACGATTCCATGTTGGAGAAAGTGGAGAAGCCCAGAACAAGCAGGGTGATGACGGTAAAAACAAATATCGCGGATAAAAAGATGAGCAGCATTCGCAGCCAGTTGAGCCGGAGCCAGATGATAAATTTATTTCGCGCCATATTATTAACCTTTGCAAAATAATGTTTTATAAAAAGTCATGTCAAGGATATCACAGGTATGTAAGGGCGTCAATCCGGCAGGGGATCGGGAGCAGTTCGGAAGCATCCGGCAGGTGCCTTGGCCTGCTCTGTTCAACAAGTTAATGTTTTAATGATAAACGTCGATTTGAATACTTGACGATAAATATCTTTTATGTTAACGTAGCCGCATTCTTTGGGACCTGAAAAGCAGTACCCAGCCTGCTGTAATTATATCTGAGACAAGAACGAGCAAAAGGAAAGCAATATGGTAAAGATCAAAGCAGTCAAAGGTCGCGAGATCATTGATTCCCGTGGTAATCCTACAGTTGAAGTTGATGTCATTTTGGAGAATGGTGTTTTAGGGCGTGCAGCAGTGCCCTCAGGCGCGTCTACCGGCGAGCGCGAGGCGATCGAGCTGCGCGACGGCGACAAAAAGCGCTATATGGGTAAGGGCGTTCTCAAGGCGGTCGAGAACGTCAATACGGTAATAAGAGCCAAGGTCGTAGGGCAGGAACCTGACTTCCGCGCCATCGACAAGATCAATATCGCTTTGGATGGAACTGACAACAAGAGCAAGCTCGGCGCCAACGCCATCTTGGGCGTTTCCATGGCAGTCGCCCGGGCCGCGTCCAATAGCGAGGGCAAGCCGCTTTACCGTTATATCGGCGGCGACAAGGCCAATATCCTTCCGGTTCCTCTGATGAATATCGTAAACGGCGGGGCTCACGCCGACAATAATCTCGACATACAGGAATTCATGATCATGCCTATCGGCGCTCCCACTTTCAAGGAGTGCATGCGCATGTCTTGCGAGGTGTTCCACAACCTGAAAGCTTTATTGAAGGCCAACGGCCTTTCCACCTCGATCGGCGATGAGGGCGGTTTCGCGCCGAACCTCAAGTCCAACGAGGAGGGTCTTTCCTATATTATGCAGGCCATCGAGAAGGCCGGATACAAGCCGGGCAAGGATGTCTTCATTGCCATGGATTGCGCCTCTTCCGAGTTCTACAGCGACGGTAAGTATGAATATGACGGCAAGCAGCTTTCTTCAGTGGAGCTTATTGCCGAATATGCCAAGCTGGTGAAGAAATATCCAATCGTCTCCATTGAGGACGGCCTGGACCAGAACGACTGGGCCGGCTGGAAAGAATTGACCGCCAAGCTGGGCGGAGACATACAGCTCGTGGGCGACGATCTTTTCGTCACCAACGTGAAGGACCTGCAGAAGGGTATCGACAACAAGATCGCCAACTCTATCCTTATCAAGGTCAACCAGATCGGTTCCTTAAGCGAAACTCTTAACGCCATCGACCTGGCGAAGAAGAACAAATATACGTCTATCATGTCGCATCGCTCGGGCGAGACCGAGGACGTGACGATCGCGCATTTGGCAGTGGCCACCGGTATCGGACAGATCAAGACCGGTTCGCTGTCGCGCACCGATCGTCTGGCGAAGTACAACGAGCTTCTGCGTATCGAGGAAGAGTTGGGTTCGCAGGCTGTTTATGCCGGACCGATCTGGGGCAAGTTTTAAGCAGATATCATCGTAGCATGGTCAGTCCCGCCCGTAAGAGGCGGAGGCGTTGCAGGGTTAGGTTGTCAGTTTGTAGGGAGATTCCGTAAGGCGCGCGAATGATCAGGAACGCCTTTTTATTATTTGCGATCTGTGCTGTGATCTTTGTCGTATTTTTGCCGTCGTATCTGCAAATGCAGGAGCTGAACGAGAAGAACGGTTCCTACGAGAGGCAGATCCGCGAGCTGTCCCGGGAGAATGAGGCCTTGCTGGTAGAAAAGCGGAGGCTGGAAGAGGACCCGGCATACTTCGAGCGCTACGCGCGCGAGAAGTTCGGCATTATTAAAGACGGCGAGATGATTTATAAGATCGTGCCGGCCGGAACTCCTGGTTTGCAGCCCGTTGTGAATTCGCAGGTAGCTAAGCCGGCTACAACTGCAGTTGGGGTGGCGACGAAGAAGATCGCCAAACCAAAGGCCAAGGCCGTAGTCAGCAAGGCCAAGACGGTCGACAGCAAGACGGTCAAGTCGCCGGCAAAGAAGCGGACGAGTTCAGCTAGCGTGGATCATCTGGATCCTTTGCGCGATCTAGGCGCAGAATAGATTTGTAGTGACAGTTGGACGGGATAGCCGACCCGGAGTATTATGGTAGTCGGCGATCTCGATAAAAGACATCGCGGGGTGGAGCAGTCCGGTAGCTCGTCAGGCTCATAACCTGAAGGCCGCAAGTTCAAATCTTGCCCCCGCAACCATTGAGAGACCCAGTTTCCGACGAGGAGGCTGGGTTTTTCATTTGTACCTATTAACGGGAGTTTGTGCGAAATGGGGCATTCTTTTGATGGTTGTAGCCACTATACAGCCACAGGAAATTAGAGATGTGTAGATTTAAGTGTTGGCGATCTGCTCGAAAAGAATTATTTTGCACAAGGTCATGGAGAATAGGGGGGTGTACTTTCGGGACATGACCTTGACGTCTCCGATGACTTTAGGTTGTAGTCTGAGGGCGTCAAGGTCGTTGAGGGCGGGTGCTGGGAATATACCCCAATATGGCATGGGTAGAAGTTTTTCAAACCCTCAAGAGAAGGAAACCGGCGTTTAGAAAGAAACAGTTTCGTTGACTTGTGCCGGAAAGGTATAATCTAATTTTGCGGGAATTCCCAGTCTGTGAGGACGGGTGGGAGCTAGAGGCCGATTCGCGGCTCGGGCGAAGCCCGAGTAACATAAGATCCATCCTGTAAGGGCGGGTGGATTCATTATTTTATTAATTGTCAGAATTAATCAGGGGTTTTATGGCATCATTTGAACTTAAAGGAGTTTCGTTTCAGGATGTTCGCTGTTTTCATGGCGAAGTAAAGATAGCGTTTAAGAATCCTACAATCTTTGTTGGTGCGAATGACACGGGTAAATCTTCGATCTTTAAAATACTGGATATTTTCTTCAATCATATTGAAGTAAAGGGAAAGGAAGAGATTTCACTTTCGAAAGAGTCGATTGATTATTTAATGCCTAAATATTGTGAGAGGCGGCATTCTTCGCGAAGAGTTATAGTTGAAGTTGGCGCTTCAGATAGAAGGCTTCTGCGCGGATGTAGCTTAAAGAAGACTGGCACTGCGTTCATAATCTTAACGATAACCCAGAAGGGAACAAAACTGGAGATCAATCGTTCCCATAGGGGTGTAAAAAGTGATAGGTTGGCAGTTAGTTTGTATAAAAAACTAAAGGAAGGTGTGAGGTTTGCGCATATTCCGTCGTTGAGAGATGTTTCTAGTGACGTTTTTAAGAAGAATTTGAGTGAGTTGTTTAAAAGTAAAATACTCGAGCAAATTAATCCAAGCCAAGCTGGTGGGACTACCGCAGAATATAGGAACACAAAGAGTTTCATCAATCAATATAGGGGTGATCTAGAGAACTTAGCAAATGGGGATCTTTTGAATGTCTTAAGGCAAAACATCCCGCTTTCGGTTTCTCAGGATATCTCATTTATCGTCGACATTGATGCTCAGGAAGTACTGAAGTTGTCTCTTGATTGGATTAAGCTTGTTAGACCTGCTCGTGAGAATGAATCAATTAACATGTTAGATATTGGTACTGGGGCGTTAAGTTCTTTATCGTTAGCTGTCCTTCTGACCAATAAAGTCTCACCGGGGCATTCTAAGGTAAATATAATTGCCGTTGAGGAGCCAGAGGCGTTTGTGCATCCCCATTATCAGAGGAGTTTGTTTGGTCGCTTATTAAATAATGCCGGCGAAAGTCGCCTTTTAGTTTCGACGCATTCTCCGGCCATAATTGACAGGCAGCCAATTGGTAACATTTCTATTGTTACAAGAGAGTCGCCTGCACATGGTTCACGGATTTGGCAGATAGGTGGTGAAGTTAAAGATGTGGATAAAGAAATTTTTAGTGCACATGCTAACTTTGCTAATAGTGAACTCTTTTTCTCTGATTTAGTAGTTCTCGTAGAAGGCCCCTCGGAGAAGTTGGTTTTAACCTATCTTTTTGATAAGTTACCGGAAGACCTCCGTGACGTTTTTTCTGGAGTCTCTATCATTGAAGTTGGTGGTAATGCTCATTATGGGCCTTTTATACGTTTATTGAAAAGTTTCAGTAAAAGTGGTAAAGAACAGCCTATCAAATGGTGGATTTTTACTGATGGGGATTCTGTTCGTCCCGGGAATGACCAGCCGGTCATAAGAGCTTTAAGAGATAGTGGGTATGCGCATTTGGACTATGCCCAGCTTAATTTGGCTCTTTCTACGCCTTTTGTTGATGATAGTGATGCTCTTCAAAGGGTTCGGAAGGCAAATGAAATCTTAAGACATGGACGTTGTTTTACCAATTTAGCAGATCTTGAATATTCTTTGCTAAACTCAAAAAATTTTCTAGATGTTAAGAGATCGTGGCGTAAAGAATTAAAGATTGGTCTTATTCCTGGGGAGCTGCCTTCAAAGTTGGGGGATGCTTTGAGTTATATTGGTAGTAAGGGGTTAAACCTTAATGAACAACGTTCAGAGACTGGTAAAAAGCCATTTATTCATGGCAAAATTATGCGATGGACAAAGCTAAACAAGGTTTCAGAGATTTTTAAGGACTTTCTAAAGGAAATTGCCCTTGAGTTGTTAGATGAGAAATCTTATCAGAAATTTTTGACTATTTTGAATGAGCAAGCCGTAGTAGATAAATCTGTGGTATTAACCGATTCTTTAATTTCTCATGAGAGCGTTCAGAGTGGATAGGATCCGGGTAAACAGTTAAACTCTCGGAGGTTGGGGGGTGGGTTCTTGATCAGGTTGGGACTGCGCTCCGATGGCTTTTTTACTCCATATTTCGTGAACAAACAGTCGTTCCTTTTCCCAGCAAGTCTTCTTATCAGCAGTATCCCTTCCACGCTTTTCTGCTTCTTGAAAGAATCTATCGCCCGGTAACCCAGTGTTTTTGTTGATGACAAAGACAGACAGAAGCCCGCGACCCGCAAAATCCTCGTCGTTGGAAATATCACACAGAAGATTGGCAAATTCATTGGAACGTGCGATCATCCCGGCATCTAGCCTTTGGGCCAGATCGGAATAGGTGATCGGCTCATTATTGCGAGCCTGTTCTATGAGAATATTGATTAAATCTTCTTTTACTTTCCACATGGTTATTTTCCTAATTCTTAACGCTGATTGTACATGAACAATGTTGATATGGAAATAATTCGGGTGATTTTATGGGGGTATGTATTCAGATGCCGCCCTTGGCGTCTTTGATGCCCTCAAAAGCATCACTAGAAACTTTTGGATGCTATGGGCGGGGTGTGTGCTGCTAGTGCCGTTCTGTTTCAACGGAGATACCTTTGGAAGCAAGGACGATACTGTCGTTGGCCGGGTGTGAGCACCAGCCAACGATGGTCGTTGGGTTTCCATGAACACATACGGGGGTATGTGTACAGGTGGTAGCTTTGGCGTCCTGTCTTCCTTCAAGCACACGGTTGAGGGCGTTCAGGGCGTTTGGGTCAGTCTCTGGGCAGACACCCCAGGGGATTAGGTGATTCATGATTTTAATCCGGTCGGTGTGGGGGGCATTGTTTCAGATGGTGTCCTTGGCGTCTTTATTTTGTTAGCAATACTTACTGAACTATATGTGGCACTTTCTTTTTTGGTGGGGAGTGCTCCTACATGCCTCTGATATAGATGAAATGCCAATAATCCTAGAAATGTCGTTCTCTTTGTTCGTCTATGATTACTCGGATATGGTCGGCACTTTCTTTTTTGGTGAGGGTGTTCCTGCCTGCTTTTGATATAGATGAAATGCCAATAGTACTTACTGAGATATGGTTGTTATTTTGTTTTTTGGTGGGTGAGTGCTCCTACATACCCTTGGTATAGATGAAATGCCTGTAGTAATCTGCTGATCGTCCCTTTTCAGGTTTTTCCTTCGTAATATCTCCCGCTATCAAAGATGCCCGAGATCGTCGACAACTGCGAGCATTGACAGACGGCTCAAGGCGTGCTTTTTTGTTTATATTGAACTTAAATCTTGGGGGTGCTGGATGAAATGTTCGGGGCATGTTTGGAATGAGCATAGGCGCTTTGAGGGGGATGGTAAGATCGAGATCATCTTCCAGTGTGAGAGTTGTGCGCTTGTGCGGGTTGAGACCTATTTGCTGGACGAGGCACATGAGATCTCCCTGGGGAAGGTGGTGGATGTAGGTGTCTGAGTGATGAAATTTTTTGGGTTAACCGGGCGCCATGGGGGCGTCTTTCTTTATTTATGGAGGTCATATGAGTAAGAAATATTGTATATATTTACGGGTATCGACCGACGAGCAGGCAAGGTTTGGTTATTCGCTTGAGTCTATGCTCGATAAGTGTAAGCACTACATTGCTTCTCAAGATGACGCGGTGTTGGTTGAGGTTTACGAGGACAACAGTTCCGGCACACTTAGCCCGAGCAAGCGCCCGGCGCTTTGTCGGTTGATGGGGGAGGTTTCTAGCGGCAAGTGGGATGTGATTCTGGTTTGGAAGTTGGATCGTCTCAGCCGATCGCTTAGAGACACCCTTGAGATCGAGCATGTCTTGAGGAAGGCCAACAAGGGGCTGGAGAGCGTTACCGAGCGGCTGGACACCTCGACTGCTGCCGGACGCATGTTCTTTAACACGGTCGCTAGTTTTGCTGAGTTTGAGAGCGCCCAGATCGCAGACAGGACGCGAACCACGATGTCAGTGCTTGCTAGTAATGGTAAGCATCACTTGGGAGGCAAGCCGCCGCTAGGGTACAAGCTAGGGTTTGACGGCGCCTATGTGGTTAACGAGAGCTGTGCTGAAGTGGTTCGGGTGGCCTTTGAGCAGTTTTTGAGGCTTAAGTGCTTCAGTAAGGTAGCGCGGGTGCTTAACGAGCGCGGGCTTTTGACGGCCAACGGAAAGCGCTGGTCACATCGGCAGATCATGCTTCTTATTAAAAATCCGGCGTACGTGGGGCGCAGAGTTTGGGGCCGGGTTAATCAGCGACTTGGGCGGCAGAACCCAGCTGAGAAGTGGGTTGTATCGACGGAAAGCCATGCGCCGCTGGTTTCTGAAAGGGTCTTCGATCGGGCGCAACAGTTGTGTGAGCCGAAAGGGTAGGTGCCTAATTTTTCGGGAAATCTTTACTGCTTGGCTTGACAATGACTGTTGGGGGGTATATACTTCTTGTGGTGTCAAGGATTGGTGTTAGGTGCTAACACGTCATGTAATGCGGAGGTGAAGATGGCTGGAAAGAAAGAGTACACGATTAAAGAGTTTGCGACTGAAGTAAAAGTCCCGAAGCGTAACATCATGCTTTGGGAGAAGTGGGGGGTTTTGACCCCAGAGCGGCGCCCCAATAAAGTAACAGGGAACAATGATCGCGTGTTCAGTGAAGAGAACGTCAGACAGGTTGCTTGGGTAAAGAAGTTACAAACGGAAGGATACCCCATGAAGGCTATTGCCGTGATCGTTCAATATTACACGGATGGAAAGATGTCGATTAGCAAATGGTAGCTTAAGCGGAACGTAAAGCAAAAGAATAAGGGGCCACTCATCCCGGTCAGGAGATTTCGACCCCACTCGATTTGCATCAAGCGTGCCTAAGTGTGCCCCTTTGTCCTAAATACTAACGGAAAAGGAAGGGGGTGGTCAACAGAAAACAAAAATGGAGGTTTCAAGATGGTGAAAGACTATCAAGGAATTGCAGAGCGCATGGCTCAACTCTTTAGGGGAAGAGAAGGTGTATTTGCCGAGCAGAGTTTTGATTCAAATTATTATCCCACCAATCGCAGTGTGAGCGTCGAAGATTATGTTGCCCATCTTAAGGGCCAGATCACCATTGCTCAGTACTGCCTGACCAAAGACGATAACGTGTATTTTCTGATCATTGACGTTGACGATAAGTCACTCGATGCCGTTTCGAAGGTTCAAGCATCCTTCAAACATTTTGGCTTTACAAGTTATGTCGAAGATACTGGCGGTCGTGGCTACCATGTTGGGATGTATTTTCAAGATGCGGTTCCCGCCTGGAAGGCTCTGTGTTTGGGGAAGCTTGTGGTCAGGCATGCCGATCTTGAGGTAAAGGTTGAAGTCTTCCCTAAACAGTCAAGCGCGGCCAAGCTCGGCAATCCGATTAAGTTGCCTTTGGGTCAGCATCGTAAGTATGGTGGCTGGTCGGTCTTCTTGGATGAGAGCTTTAAGCCAGTTGAAGATGTGATTGGATTCTTAGACGCTATTAAGCGCTATGACGAAGGAAGTATAGACGAGATCTTGGAGGTTAATCCTAGCGATGAGGGGAAAGTCAATGCGCCTGTTGAAACCGCCATTGAGTACAACCGTGACGCTTCCGAGATGGGCAAGATCGCGGAGAAGTGCTCGTTCATTAAGGGCGTCCTAGAAGAAGCGGAGCAAGGCAAGCACATCCCGTATCCTACATGGCGCGGGCTAGCTGGGATTTACGTAAACTTCGGTAAGGCGGGCGAGGAGTTCTTTCATGAGATTTCAGCTAAAGAGCCGCGATCTTACGTCGAGAGTGAATGTCAGAAGTTGCTGGATGAGTACAAGAAGGTAGAACACAAACCAACCAGTTGTGATTACTTTCAGTGTGGTTGTGATCCGGCCAAGGATTGCGGGTTAAAGAAAGTTGGAGATCACAAGCAGTCACCAGTGCGCTTCGGGCTGGTTAAGCAGAAGTCATCTCGTAAGAATGGAGACAATTACATTGCTGTCCCCATTCACCTGACAAGCATTGAGAATCCCAAATACGCCTACCAAAAAGTTAAGACCGACGTAATGGTTGCCGCGTCGGGGAACACCTACCAGGTTCCGAACTATTACAAGGTTTATGACCGGCTTTCTGGACAAGAAGTTTATCGCCGGATTGAGAACACTGACCCATTGCTTATCAGTCTGACCAAGATGACAGATTCGCAGATGCACAGCACGTTAATCAAGCTGAATCAGAATGAGTTTGATGAAAAGTCTGACTTGCGTGTTCAGATCGAGTCCTATTGCTCTGTTGAGGAGTTAGTCTTAGTGCCTAGGGCGTCATTTGTCAGGAAGCAGAATGATGGCACGGTTGTGGATGCAGCCGGTAATGATTACCGAGAGGAGATCGTTTACAACGCGGGCGTTCTCAGCAAGACCAATGGCTACTTCAAGGCTGTGGGGATCGTGATGCCTAATCCTAAGAATCAGAAGGCGACGATGCTGGTCATGGAGATGCTTCCTATTGATTCGGATGTCACTGCGTTCCGGCTGAGCGATACCATCAGGGCGTCATTCCCAAAGTTTCAATCGACCGGGAATGACCTTGAGAGCATCAATGCCAAGGTTAGTGAGATTCTACGGGACGTGACCTTTAATATAACGGAGATTTACAGCCCACACCGCGAGTTGGGATTGTTCTTCGTGCTGTTGGTGGCGCATTCTATTCTGCATTTCAAGTTCAATGAGTCAGAGATCAATCGCGGGTGGCTCGACATTATCGTGATCGGTGATACGGGGCAGGGCAAGAGCCGAATGCTGGAAAAGTTTCTCATGGCCATAGGACTGGGGCAGCTTGTTTCTGGAAGTGCAACCAGTCGCACGGGCTTAGCCTACAACCTTGACACTGTGATTGATGGGCAACGCGTTCTTAAGTGGGGCGCTATGGCCCTTAACGATGGCCGGATGCTGGTTGTTGATGAATTCCAAAAGATTTCTTCATCTCAGATCGAGGAGATTAGCACAGCGAGAAGCGCAGGACTTATCAGTGTTAATCGCTCGGTTAAGGGTGAACACCCGGCCAGGGTGCGGATGATTGCATTGGCAAATCCAGTCACGGGTGATCCGATGCGGTCATTCGTTTACGGGATTCTTGCGCTCAGGTTTCAGCGGGTGGCTGACATCCGGCGATTTGATCTGGCTATATGCGTAAACAAGGATGACGTCAATGGTACAGAGTACATTTACTGTCTTAAGAAGGAGCGCGAGCAGGTTCCACAGATCATTAAACCTCATGAGCTTAGGAATAGTGTCTTGCGAGCATGGACACGTAAACCTGAAGATGTGCAATTTGATGAGGATGCTTCCGACGAGATCATGGAGCAAGCCAAGGTTTTAACCCGTAAGTACGAAACTCCTGAGGTGCCGCTGGTTTCAACGGATACGCATGAAAAGCTGGCCCGGTTCTCAGTGGCGCTGGCGACGTTGTTGCATTCTACAGACCAAGAAGGTGGTAAGGTCATCGTCAAGAAGGGGCATGTTCAGTACATCTCTCAGAAGATTCAGGAAGTCTACGACCACAGGAATTGTGAGCTGAACAAGCTTGCCGCCATTAACAATCTTCAGAATGACCTACATGACAGCGAATACGTCGAAATTTGTAACAAGATTAACGAACTGATAGAACGGGAAACTTACAAGAATGCGACTCAGAAATTCCTCAAGCTGGTGCTTGAGAAGGAGTTCATCCGTTATGCCGATGTTAGTGAAAGCTTACAGATCGGTGAGAAGGCGGTCAGGGAGAGGATGGCCATGCTAGTTGCCAACAATCTCGTTGAGAACACAAAACATGGCTATCGCAAGACAAGAAAGGGCGTCTTGTTCTTAAAGAAGTATATCGAACAGGGCGGCCAGAAGGAGTAATCCATGTATAGATTGTTCAAGTATAAAGAACCTGTAGGATTTGCTGTTGATGGATTTTGCTTGTGTCTTCGTTGTGCTGGGAATGTTGATGAGTTTAGCATCGAGAGTTCTTGTATTTATCAAATGAATGATGCGTTCTGGTCAAGAACCTGTGATCGGTGTGGTAGGGAGATGGGCTTTGATACAGAACTAACTTGAGAATGGAGAAAAATTGAAATGAGTTCAGACTTAATGAATTTAGAGGAAGTGTCAGAGCTGTTAGGGGTCAGCAAGCATACGATTTATTCGTGGGTCTTTGAGAAGCGGATACCATACATCAAGGTTGGCAGACTCTTAAGATTCTCACGACGAGAGACTGATGCTTGGTTAAAAGTGAATTCAATTAAGGCATTCTAGGACTATGGGAATCTACCGACGAGTCTTTTGTGTGGTATGTCGACGCGGTTTTGAGTTGCGGGACTCAGCTGAAAAGGCTGTTGCCTGTCGCTTCTGCTCAGCGGTAGTGAAGCTTAGCGAACAGAACAGCACGTATTATATCGATTATTATTACCAGAATCGCCGTAAACGTGAGCGCGTTGGACCGTATAGGAAGGTGGCGGAGCGTGCCCTTGCCAAGCGGTTGACGCAGGTTGCAGAGAACAGGTTTCTTGACAAGAGGGAAGAACAACAGACGCTCTTTAAGGCTTTGGCTGAGGCGTACTTGGAAAAGCACTTGAAATTGAACTGCTCAAAGGGCTGGGCACGGAAAGAGCGCGTGAACTTGGATCGGCTGGCGCGGTTCTTTGGCGATAGGCGGTTGCAGGACATTACGCCTATGATGGTGGAACAGTTTAAGGCTGAGCGTTTGAAGGAGGTTGCTCCGGCGACTGTGAACAAGGCTTTAGCTTGTCTTAAGGCCATGTTTAATAAAGCTAGTGACTGGGGATTGCTAGACGGCAAGAACCCTGTTAGCAAAGTTAAGCTTCTTAAGGTTGATAACAAAAGGTTGCGCTATTTAGAGAAGCCCGAAATAGCGCGGTTGATTGGTAATTGTCTGGCGCACCTGAAACCGATCGTGATCCTGGCACTTAACACGGGGATGCGTAAGAGTGAGATCTTTAATCTGCGCTGGGATGACGTTGACTTTAATCTGCGGATGATTCAGTTGTTGAAGACTAAGAACAATAAGATCAGAAACATTCCGATGAATGAGTCCGTTTACTATACGTTAAAAGCGCTGAAGGAGCAGTCAGAGGACGAACAGGTCTTCCCCGGTAGAAACGGCCCGGCCATAACGTACGTGACCAAGTCGTTTGCCACAGCTTTGAGGAAGTCAGGAATTATTAATTTCCGGTTTCATGATTTACGGCATACTTTCGCGTCGCAGTTGGTCATGGCCGGGGTTGACTTAAATACAGTTCGGGAGCTTTTGGGACACTCTGAATTGACGATGACGCTCAGGTATGCTCATTTGAGCTGTGATCATAAAAGACAGGCTGTGCAGGTGCTTGGCGATTGGGGGATGGAGAAAAAGCTTGACATACCACACAAATGAGTGGTATAAGTAATCGGTTGAGGATTTCGGGATTTTTAAGTAAAAAATTGAGGAAGTCTTCTTAGGAAATACCAATGTGCTATATACTATAAAATGGTTTTTTATATCAATAAACCTAACAATTAAAATATTGAGATTCTAATTATATGGTAGTAAGACAGCCATTGCCTTTTAGGTATCCAGGTGGAAAATATTACGCTTTAGAAATTTTAAGACCATTTTGGGAGGCTATTGCCCATGATGAGTATAGAGAACCAATGGTAGGTGGCGGCTCAATCTTTTTCAATAAGCCGAGAGTGCAGTTTAATTGGTTAAATGATTTGGATGATGAATTAATTTGTACTTATAAAGTATTAAGTCATTCAAAGTTGAGAATAAAGTTGTTGAACATGTTTAAAGATGAAGTTGCTACGAAGGAAAGGTGGCGTAGTGTCTTTGAATTGAAACCTAAGAATGAACTTGAGGTTGCGTTTAAGTACTATTATTTGAATAGGACATCGTTTAGTGGAAAGTTGATTTCACCCGCTTGGGGTTATAGACCAAAAAGGAGTTTGCCGCCGGATCGCTGGCACGAAAGAATATTGCCTTGTGGGAAGACACTAGAAGATGTACAGATTACTTGCGAGGACTTTGAAAAGGTTGTGCGTGAGAAAAGAAATGGTAAGGTGACGTTGCTATACTTAGATCCGCCCTATTTTAAGCCGCCCAAGAAGAAACATTACAGAAATGGATTCTCACAAGCAGATCATGTAAGGTTGGCAAGTGTTTTAAAGACAAGTAAGCACAAGTTCTTCTTAACTTATGATGATTGTGAAGAAGTTAGAAAGTTGTATTCCTGGGCGAATATTCATGAGGTTAACTTTTTCTATAGAGTTGATAATGCGCAGGTTTTTAATGGTAAGCGGAGAGTTGGTTTTGAGTTGGTAATTACTAATTATGTTGTGCCGAATTCAGCAAAAGGGAGAAGCACATGAGTATAGAATGTCTGGTCCAAAAAGAGCTTTATTTCTTCCCAAATCCTTTTCAGGTAAGAGGGAAAGACTTTGTTGTATCTCCTTTTCGATACCCCGGTGGGAAGTTTTATGCTTTAAAACATATCTTACCCTTTTTATTACCTGTAGATCATGATGAATATCGAGAGCCCTTTCTTGGCGGTGGGAATGTGTTCTTTGCACTTCCTAAAGTTGAGTTTAATTGGCTTAATGATCTTGAACAAGATCTCATGGAGACGTACTCAGTAATTGCAGATAGGCGGCTGTCAAAGAAGTTGTTAGATTTGGTAGTATCTGAGGAGGCATCTAAAGAACGACACCTTGTTGTGAAGAATATGGTGCCAAAGAATAGGCTGGAGAGAGCTTTTAAAACATACTATTTAAATCGCACATCATATTGTGGCATTATTAATAAACCTGCCTGGGGGTATAAAGATGGTAAAAGTTCGCCGCCTCCAAATTGGGGGAAGTTTATAACAATGGCTGGTGAGAAGTTGCAAGATGTTAAACTTTCCTCGGCTGACTTTGAAGATGTAATTAAAGCGCCTGCTAAAGGAAGATCGGTTTTGATGTACGTCGATCCACCGTATTTTCATGCTGACCAGAAACGTGCGTATACCAAGTCGTTCGCAACAGAAGATCATTACAGATTGGCCGAAGTTCTTAAAGAAACTGAGTATTTATTTTGTTTATCTTATGATGATTGCCCGGAAATTAGAGAGTTGTACAATTGGGCAGAGATTCATTCAATGAGTTGGCTATACAATACCGCGAATTGTAAAGGTTCTGCTAGGAAAGAAGGGGATGAGTTAATAATAACGAACTATAGAATTACTGATTACCCCAAAGATTTCTTATTTAATTAAGATTCTTTTTCCCATTGAGATAGCCATGAAGGGCTGACAGAATATTGCTGGATATCTTTATACAAGAAGTATTGTATAGAATTAAGACGATTTGAGTATTTCTTGTGGCAGGTCAATACTGCTGTGGGTATCACAAAATATTCCCACGCAGTCTTGGGCGTTTCCCCGAGCTCTTCTTTAAATCTTCTTGAGAGCTGAGGGTCAACACATAGCATTAAATAATCAAAGTCTGTTTTTAAATAAAGCCTGCTTTGGGTCGGATGATCGTTGACACGGCCGCGTGTTAATTGCGTTTCAGTTGCAATGGTAGAAGCTGACTTATTAAATTTGCAAAGATTGAATGTAGCTCCTTTAATTTGGAATAAGGCGTATTCCCGAGGGGTTATGCTTTGCAAACAAAAGTCTGCCTTATTAGAACGGGCTCTATGAGCCTGAGATGGTGGGTACATCTTTACTGATTGCTGCTGAAGAAAATCATGTAGGGAGACTTCTCTCGCGAATCCTCGGATAGCCATATCCCAAATACGGAAGTTTTCTTCTGAAAGAATAGTATCAAAGATTATATTTGATGTTACTCCTAGCGTTTTTGCGCTCAAGGGGAGATCTTCGTTTGTTCCCGGTAAATACTTGTTTATTGAGAATGTGGCTTTATTGATTCCAATTCTTTCGAACTTATTTAGACCCGGGTGTTTTGAAAAGTCTAGTGAGAATGGACTGACAATGTATTTACTATCTTTTTTATGTGTGGGTAATTCTTTTTTATTAATCACAAGGATTTGCAAAGGACTGTAAGTGACAAGTCCAACTAGAAAGTCTGCAAAATCATCGACTGTGTGATAGTACGATAGCGATTCAGTTTCAGACTTGGCGCCATGGGTTTTATGAGTTTTGTATTGAACAAAAGTGTTATTAGTTCCAGAAATGGTGGGTGTCTTCAGCTGGAGAGTATGTTTATTAACGATTCGATCTATTCCGGTATCGCCGCCAGCTAGCGTTACTGAGACTCCGTTTTCTTTTAATAAATAGTCAAAAATTGTTTCAAAGACATGCCCTTTAATAGTCCTAAGGACGGGGGAGTTTAGCGCAATGATTCTGTCTAATTGGCCAGGCGTTAGTTCGATTGATGAGCAAAGAATGTTTAATTTGGCTTTTGAAGGAATTTTTTGGAGGTCATTTGTTTTATGTTGTGTTTTAAGGAGTGCTATAATTTCGTTAATACGTCCTGATGAAGGTTCCATTTTAGGCCTTTGCTATATGTTATTGTATGAAAGCATAATATCCTTGTTCATAAGGTCCCACAACACTATTTGTGTGAGGATTTAAGCGGGAGTATTTCTAAGAATTAATTGATGCCGCTGGTTGTGTTCGTGAATGACATAATGTGAGTGTGAAACGGTGAATTCAAGAATATTTATAGTAGCTGAAAAGCTTAAAGAGGAATATAAGGATTTTAACCATAAAAATAAGGTTAACCCATTAGATGAGCTTATTTTTATCATATGCAGTATTAAAAGGAGTGAGTCACGGTATTTATTAGCTTTTCAGGATCTAAAAAGAGCGTTTCCGAGTCATCAAAGCTTATCAGAAGCTTCTTTATCTCGGATAAAACGTGTTTTGGCACCTTACGGCTTGCAGAATGAAAAGGCTCTCGCGATAAAGGAACTGCTTCGATCTATTATTAAGGCATTTGGCAAGCCGACATTAAGTCCTCTGAGAAAGATGGGGGATAGAGAATGCGAGGCATTTCTTCTTAGCTTACGAGGCGTTGGTAGAAAAGTTGCGCGTTGTGTAATGATGTATTCTCTGGGAAGGGCAGTGTTCCCGGTGGATTCTAATTGTTGGCGGTTATGTCATAGGTTGGGGTGGATACATTGGCGGCACAAGGTTGATGTAATTAGTAGTAAAGACATGGATTTGTTGCAAGCGATGATGCCGGAGCAGTTGAGAGCTTCGTTACATTTAAACATGGTATTTCATGGTCGGAATGTTTGTACCGTCCGGAATCCTAAATGTTGTATTTGTATTATTGAAAAGCATTGCCCAAGAATTTTTGGTCACAATGTGGGCACAAGGCAATACAAGTCGGGCTAAGTTGTCGTATATTAAGTGGTTATGACAAAGATTCAGCCCCTCATAACCTGAAGGCCGTTGGTTCAAATCCAACCCCCGCAACCATAAAAAAGCCCAGCCCCTACCGGGGTTGGGCTTTTTTATGTCAGTGGGGCTGGTGAATGAGGTTAAACAGCCCGCCGTAGTTTGGCGGGCGTTGGTTCCATGCCGTTATTCCTTAATATTTTTCATGGAAAGAACGGCATCTGGCACCCGCCCGAAGGGCGGTGCCAAAATCCAACCCCCGCAACCATTAGAGCTCTCAGTTTTCGTCGGAGACTGAGGGCTTTTCATTGCCAATTTTCGGCGGCCATCTGCTTTAAACTTTGAAGCAGAATCGGCTGTTTGGGGCCGATCTGGGTACCCATTAGGCACATTAAAATAGACTGTCCCCCAAGTAAACCAATTATTATCAATACGTTGTATTGAATGACCTTCAGAATGCGCACCTTAAAGCCGCTCATTCCATCAGTGGCGAAGCGATAGGAAATCCAATCCTTCCCGAAATCTATTGCCCCAAGTTCTGATTATACCAAGGTAGCATTGATGTATCTTGAGTTCCCTTATACGCTACGTCCATGCGTCATCGATTATTCATTTGTATACTATTGGTTATATTTATGGCTGTTACCGGTCAAGGCACGGCCTCTGCAGGATCGCTTGACGGTGACGGGTTTGTCGCTGCTAAACAGCTGAAGACTACCTATTTTACGGTGTCCATCGCGCCTGGCGTGGATGAGGGCAGGCTGGTCCAAAACTTGGACATCAGAATGATGCCGGATAATGCATCTAGCTCCGTGTTGGGGGACATGCTGGATGGCTTCTACGAGTGGGCTAGCAATGTTTTGGACATGCGCGTACCCGGCTATCATGGTGACATTAAGGTGGTGCGGGATGCGCGGCAGCTGCAGGCTATCTACCGCTGCCTTTACGGCACATCGACCCAGGAGCAAACGGGTTTTTACATCTACGATATAAATACACTATACATCGTTGCGTCAGACTTCACCAAGGAGGTTATGGGGCATGAGCTCGGCCATGTCGTTGTTAGCAACTATTTCGTGGTCCAGCCATCGACAAAGGCTGCTGAAGTATTGGCTGGTTATATTGAGTTCGAGTTACGGAAAAGGATGTTGGTGCGGCGGCAGATGGATGACGGAAGGTCATGAAGGTACGCCTGCGCAGATCATCGTCGAGGAATGAGGGGCGGGTGGACTTATGACAGGTTTGGCAGGCAGATGAATTGACCGAAGGTGCGAATCGCAAAGAAGAGGCACATGTGAATAAAGTCAGGTTATTGAAAGTCGTCAATGCCGTTTTAGCAATAGTATTTATAACCCAAGCGGTAACGGGTTTAGTTATGTTCTTTGATATAAATATTGTCAATCTCCGCTATGTTTTTTCCACCCACAAATATAGTGGATTGGCTTTAATTGTATTGTTGATGATCCATCTTTCTCTTAATTGGAGTTGGGTAAGATCGACCTATTTTAGTAAAAGACGGCAGGCATGAATTAGGCGCACTTCTTATATGTAAGTTTCAAGGCTGGCGTTCTCCAAAGATGCGAATGCGAACCTGGTGCGCATAATCTTGTCGTTTTATTTTGTGGGCAAGCTGAAAGACGGGTAAATAATTTCAATTCAGTCTCGTCATTATATTTACAAAATGTCCACTAGATCGGGAAAGATCATTGTGAAGAATGCGGAAGGAAAGATGCCAGTACTGTTTGTGGGGCATGGCAGTCCTATGAATGCCATTGAGGACAATGAGTTCTCCCGAGCATGGATCAGGGTGGCGAGGTCCCTGCCGAGGGCCAGAGCAATACTTTGCATCTCGGCTCACTGGGAGACGGATGGAACATGCGTGACCGCCATGGAATATCCGCGTACGATCCATGACTTCTACGGTTTTCCTCAGACGCTTTATCAAAAGAAATATCCAGCGTCAGGCGCACCCGATCTGGCACATTTCATACAAAGAGTTCTGGACAGGGTCCGCGTTAGTGCTGACCTTGATCGGGGGCTGGACCATGGAACATGGTCGGTCCTGTGTCGTATGTTTCCGTCCGCGGATGTTCCAGTTGTGCAGCTTAGCCTGGACCGTCGAAAACCGCCGGAATTTCATTACGAGCTTGCGCAGGGGCTTAAGGGACTGCGCGCTCAGGGCATCCTGATTATCGGGAGCGGGAATATGGTGCATAATCTCGGACGCCTCAGCTGGGACGAGTCGGCGTTTGACTGGGCGCTCGAGTTTGACGAACGGCTACGGAAGCTGATCCTGTCTGGCGACCACAGTGCCCTTGTTCACTATATGGATATAGGCCCGGCGGCCGGACTGGCGGTTCCGACGAACGAACATTATCTACCTTTACTATATGCGCTGGCCTTGCAGGACAAAGACGAAGCGATCAGTTTCTTCGCTGAAAAAGTTACGCTGGGGGCTATCTCCATGCGGTCGGTGCGGATCGGGTGATCCGGTTCGGTTCTTTACTCTTTGAATACGCGGACGGGTACGCCGCAGTGACTCGCGGGGCAGCATCCTGTTCTTGTTTCGAAGTAAGCTTCAGGGGGAACTTATGACTATCTTAACGAAAATAGACTTGGACACAGAAAGGGGCGGAACATGAGGATCTTCGTGTTGTTATTAACGAGTTTGGTGATCACGTCAACAGCGTTCGCGGCCCTGAAAACACAGAATGTTGAATATACGCAGGATGGGGTTCTTCTGGAAGGGTACTTGGCCTATGACGATCAGTTCGCCGGAAAACGGCCCGGGGTTCTGGTGGTGCATGAGTGGATGGGGCTGAATGATTATGCAAGAATGCGCGCGGATATGCTGGCACGTTTGGGATATGTGGCGTTTGCCGCGGATATTTACGGTAAGGGGATTCGCCCGGCAACTGCAGACGATGCGAACGCCGAGGCTTCCAAGTATAAGGCTGATCGCCCGTTACTGCAGGAGAGGGTGAAAGCGGGGCTGGTGGTCTTGAAAGGTCAGGCGAATGTTGATCCAGGCCGGACGGCGGCGATCGGATATTGTTTTGGCGGGACAGCGGTCTTGGAATTGGCCCGGAGCGGTGCGGATGTTAAGGGGATAGTAAGTTTTCACGGGGGGTTAAGCAATCCGGATCCCCGGGATGCCAAGAATATCAAGGCACCGGTCCTGGTGCTGCATGGCGCAGATGATCCTTTTGTGTCTCCGCAAGAGGTGGCAGCTTTCGAGCAGGAGATGAAAGATGCTGGAGTGATGTACACCTTGATCAAGTATCCCGGCGCGGTTCACGGGTTCACCAATCCCGGGAACAAGGGCGAAATGAAGGGAGCCATGTACAACGCCGAAGCGGACCAGAAGTCCTGGGAGCAGATGCGGCAGTTTTTTGACCGGCTCTTTAAACAGGACGCTCGCTGATGTAGGTTCGCCGGCCAGTGGGAGTCGGCGAAGATCTTAAAGAAGCAGCAAGATCAGCAAAGGATGTGTCAATGGCCGGTAACATAAGGATGTTGTTGGTTGTTGTGTGCTGCGTGATATTGTTCACCGCTCAATCAAGGCGTGATGACGATGGGGATCGTCTTAAGAGGTCTGAGCGGACCGGTCCAAGTGCGCCCGGCAATCGCCAAGTTCCCGATGTTCATGATGATCAGCCTGGCTCGCGTTTTGGATCTGAGCGCGCCCATCACGATGACAACGGATCATCGCCGCAGGCCAGGCGTGGGGCTCGAC
>JAAXVU010000134.1 GCA_013335325.1 Candidatus Omnitrophota bacterium
TAAATTGTTTGTCGCGTTGCTTCTGCCGCAGGCCGTGGGCCTGGTGGGCGGGCTCGTGACCGCGCCGGCTGTCCGGCAGTGGTATCAATTTCTGCACAAGCCGGCCTTCAATCCTCCCGACGGAGTTTTCGCGCCGGTCTGGTTTGTCTTGTATATTCTGATGGGCTGGGCGTCTTTTCTTGTCTGGACCCGGGCCGCACGGCCGTTCCTTTTTCGTCTGTATCTGGTGCATCTGGCGGTTAACCTGCTGTGGAGCGTGCTCTTCTTCGGCCTGCACAGCCCCGGGCTGGCATTCTTGGACATCGTGGTCTTGTGGGGTATGGTCACAGCCATGCTGATCCTTTTCCGGTCGGTTAGCCGGCTGGCGGCGTTGCTTCTGGTGCCGTACTGGTGCTGGGTCAGTTTCGCGGCGGCGCTCAACCTGGCGGTCTGGCGGTTAAATTAGATCGACACGTGCTTTCATTGCGAATGTAACGAGATCAAAGTACGTGTCCCTTTGATCGGCATTATTTCATTCTTCTGCTACAATATCGCCTTATGAAAAATTCTTCGTCAGATCTGATAATTATCGGCTCCGGGGCGGCGGGCCTGATGGCGGCTCAGGAAGCGGCTGTGTCCGGCTGCCACGTGGTGGTCCTGGAAGGCGGGAAGTCCGCCGGGGCCAAGCTCCTTTTGTCCGGCGGTGGACGCTGTAACGCCACCAACGCCGTTGTCACCGAGCAAGACTTCTGCAGCAACGCGCCGCGCACTGTCCGTCACGTCCTGGAGCACTTGCGGCCGGCGCAGTTCGTCACTTTTCTGGAAAGGCACGGCGTCAGGCTGAGCCTGGAAGAAGACGGCAAATATTTTACAGCTGAAGGCCGCGCTGAGGCCGTCCTGGCCGCACTGCTCGCGGCGGCGCGGCAGACTGGCGTCCGGATCGAGTACAACCGGCGTGTGCAAGAAGTTGTCTTTTCCGACGGAAGTTACACTGTCTCCGGGGAAGGCTTTGAGTACAGCGCCCCTGTGCTTTTGGTCACGACCGGCGGGCTGTCGTACCCGGCCACTGGTTCAACCGGTTTCGGCTACAGCGTGGCGCGCCGTTTCGGTCACACGCTGGTGCCGACCGTGCCGGCTTTGTCCCCGCTTTTGACCGACGACAAGCGCTGGACCGGTCTCTCGGGCGTGGCAGTGCCGTGCCGGCTGACCTTCTGGCTTAACAACCGCAAGGCGGCCGCCAGCGCGGGTCCAATTTTGTTCACACACTTCGGTTTCAGCGGACCGGCGGCGCTGGACTTGAGCCGGCACTGGTCGGTCTCGACCGGAGAGGCGGACCGCCGGCTCACCGTCGACTTTCTGCCGGAACTGCCGGCCCGCGACTTGCCCGACGCGAGCGCTGCCGTCAAAAAGACAGCGCGCACTGTTTTAAGCGAACGGCTTCCCGCGCGGCTGGCCGCAGTCCTTCTAGAGTTGGCCGGAATTGACGCGGGCCGCGGCTGGCCGGGGTTGAACCCCAAAGAGCGCCGGCGTTTGCAGGAGACTTGTCAGGCCTGCGAGCTGCCGGTCAGTGGGGTTGCGGGCTGGGGCAAGGCCGAAGTAACGGCCGGCGGGGTGGACCTGGGCGAGCTGGCCGGCGCCACGCTGGAGTCGCGTTTGCAGCCGGGGCTGTTCTTCGCCGGAGAAGTGCTGGACGTGGACGGCCGGGTGGGCGGGTTCAACCTGCACTGGGCCTGGGCCAGCGGTGTCGCCGCCGCCCGGGGTGCGGTAAAGAAATTAAGAATTTTGTGAGCATTGACCGGGTAGAGGGGACGGCCACGTACATTTGCCTATTCACTGGATCAGCACAGGTCGGCAATGTCGGCCAGGTCTTCAAGGTCGGTAGCAACGGGTGACGATTGACTTTTGACCTGAGCGCTACAGGTCGATCACGTCGACAATGTCGGACAGGTCTGAGCCAGACGTTACCGACGTCAGCGCCCTCGTCGGCCTTTCGTTGACGCGACAGAGATTGAACTTGAAAGGATAAAAATGAGTACGGTATTGCTTTTGACAGCGTCGAACGTTTTCATGACCTTTGCCTGGTACGGGCATTTAAAGTTCCGCGACAAGCCGCTGTGGATCGTGATCCTGGTAAGCTGGCTCATCGCCTTCATCGAATATTGCCTGATGGTGCCGGCCAACCGGATGGGCTACGGACATTTCAACGGCGCCCAGCTTAAAACGATCCAGGAAGTGATCACGGTGGTGGTCTTCTGCGGGTTCTCGGTGTGGTATCTCAAGGAACCGCTTAAGTGGAATTACGTCGTCGGCTTCGCGCTCATCGTCGCCGCGGTGTTCGTAGTGTTCAGGAAGTGGTAGGTTTTTACAGCCGGTCGCTTGCCAGTTCCGCCAGCTCGGAACGTTCCCCCTTTTCCAGGAAGATGTGCGTGTAGAGCCGCTGGCCCTGCATCTTGTCGATGAGGTAGCTTAGCCCGTTGGAGTAGATGTCGAGATACGGATGGTCGATCTGGAAGATGTCGCCGGTAAACACCATCTTGGTGTTCTCGCCGGCCCGGGTGATGATGGTCTTGACCTCGTGGGGGGTGAGGTTCTGCGCCTCGTCGACGATGAAGTAGGTATCGACCAGGCTGCGGCCGCGGATGTAGGCCAAAGGGGATATCACCAGCTTCTCATCGTCGAGGAACTTCTGGAATTTTTTGCCTTTGCGTTCGGGATTGTCGATCAGCCGGTCTTGTATGACGCCCAGATTGTCGTACAAGGGCTGCATGTAAGGATTGACCTTCTCGTGCATGTCACCGGGGAGATACCCCAGGTCCTTGTTCGAAAGCGCCACGATGGGCCGCGAAAGGAAGATCTGCTTGTAGTTGTCGCGCCGCTCCAGGGCCGCGGCCAGGGCCAGCAGGGTTTTGCCGGTGCCGGCCTTGCCCGACACCGTCACCAGGCGGATGTCCTCGTTTAGAAGCGCATGCAACGCGAACATCTGCTCGACGTTGCGCGGCTTTATGCCTGAGGCGTGCACCTTGGTGATGTGGTGGACCATAAGGTCGGCAGGGTCGAAAAAGCCCAGCGCCGAGACGTCCTTGTTGCGTGCCACCACGAACTCGTTGGGCAGGAACTTCGAGCGCGAGCGAAAATTCTTCGTCGGCACGCCGTTCGGTTCGCGGCAGAGCCGTGTAATGAGCTCGCGCGAGACATTCTCCTCGAAGCGGTAGCCTTTGTAGATCTTGGAAATGTCGGTCACGTGGTCGGTGCGGTAGTCCTCGGCGATAAGATGTACGGCCTTGGCCTTCATGCGCAGGTTAACGTCCTTGGTGACCAGGACCACGTCGCGGGAGCGCTGTTCCTTGGCCAGGCAGTAGGCGGTGTTCAGTATCTTGTGGTCCACCTTGGACTCCTCGAAATGCGAGCGCAGGTCCGGGTGGAACTTCTGGTCTAGGCGGATAGAGAGGCGGCCCTGGTTCTTGCCTATAGGCACGCCGCCGTTAAAGGCGTTGTCGCCGCTTATCTTGTCCATCTCTTTGAGGAAATGCCGGGCGTGGAAATTGAGCGACTCGTTGCCCTTCTTGAACTTGTCGAGCTCCTCTAAGACGCAGATGGGGATGACGATGTCGTTCTCCTGGAACTGGTGCAGACAGGAGCTGTCGTGCAGGATGACGTTGGTGTCGAGAACGAACAATTTGGGATTTTTGGCAGCCATAAGCACCACCGCTTGGTAAGATGTTTTTTAAATGAGCCGGACCAGTGCTATTATAAAACTTGCTAAAACTATGCCAAACACTATCGGACAAAAGATCATCCTCTTCGTCTCAAGTATAACATTTATGCTGGGGGCTGTGCCCGTCTTTGCCAAAGCGGTCGCGCCTGAGCCGGCAGCAGTCGGGCAGGGCGCGATCTTGACAGAGCGGCGGCTGGCGGTTACGGATGCCCGAAAGTTTACTTTGCCTCTGAGGGAAAAGCTGGTCTACCGGATGAAATGGATGGGGATAACAGCTGGGGAGCTCACTTCCGAGATCCAGGGGCTGGGCAAATGGCGCGGGCATAAGGCCTACCGGATCGTGGTCCGGGCGCGCACCGTGGGGCTGTGCTCGAAGCTTTACCGCATTGACGACCGGTATGTTTCCTATCTTGACGCCGAGGAGCTGCACACTCTCAGGCACGAGGTGCATCGCCGGGAAGGCGCTTACCGGAAAGACGCGGTGACGGATTTCGACCAGGTGGCGCACAAGGCGTATTTCACCAGCCTGACTGACGGGTCGCGCAAGGTCTACACGATCCCGCCGCATACCCAGGACACGGTCACGGCGGCGTACTATTCGCGCTTCCTGCCGCTGGAACCGGGCCGGCTCTTCGACCTTCGGGTCTCCAACAGCGAAAATAATTACGAACTATTCCTCAAGATCCACCAGCGCCACAAGAGGGTGCTGCTGGGCAAGGAACGGGAGGTCTTCCTGTTCCGTCCCTACGCCCGGCAGGCTGGCCAGCCGGTACGCGCCGGCCGGCTTAGCGGCTATATCTCAGCCGATAGCACGCGTGAGCCTCTGCAAGTTGTGATCCGGGCGCCGGTCTTTACTTCAGTGGTGGCGACTCTGGTCAGGGCCGAACGGCGCGGGGAACAGGTGATTCGGTAAGGATCATGTCATCCGGGTTGGCGTAGGGATGGCCAAAGCAGTTTTTTGTTCCATTCTTGCCGCATTAGTTTGCTTATTCTTACATAATATATTATATTTATTACAGCTTTGACACATCCGGTATATTCAACTATAAATTCTCAATAAATTTGGCCATTATTGGCCCCATACGAAAAGGCTTTTTATGCAAAGCGCGAAACGCACTCTGGTCTTTCGCATGCTCTCCGCTTTTGTTCTGGCCAGCTTCCTGGCCACCTCGGTCCTGCCATCGCAGGCCTACGCGCAGGCCTTGAACCTGCCGGCACCGGGCACTATGGTCATGACCAGCCCGGCTTTTATCCCGGTCATCATGAAGGGCTTGCAGATCCATCCCGATAATCCGCTATTGTTCGATTTCATCCTCGATACCGGCAAGTCCGGCCTCAAGGTAGATAGCGCAGAATTTAAGACCGAATCCCAGAAGCTCATCAAATATTTTCTGGCCTCGCTCACCATCAAAGAAGACGACCTGTGGGTAAACCTGTCGCCGTACGAGAAAGACCGGATGATCCCCACCGGGCTGGGAAAAACGGAACTGGGCCGCGACATGCTGGCGCAGGATTATATCCTCAAGCAGCTGACCGCGTCTCTGATCTATCCCGAGAAGGACCTGGGCAAGTCGTTCTGGGACCGGGTGTATACCAGGGCGCGGGAGCAGTTCGGCACGACCGATATCCCGGTGGACACCTTCAACAAGGTGTGGATCACGGCGGACAAGGCCAGGGTCTTCGAGCGCAACAATGTGGCCTATGTGGTGGGCGCGCATCTGAAGGTCATGCTGGAGTCGGATTATTTGGCGGAGAGCAAGGCCTCGGCGGATGGCGCCCTGGCCCAAAGCGGCGCAGCCGCGACAGCGGGCAGGGACGGTGCGGGGGTTTCAGCGGGTCAGGATGCGGCCCGGGAGCTTGCCAAGCAGGTCATCCGCGAAGTGGTCCTGCCAGAGATCGAGAAGGAAGTGAACCAGGGGCAAAATTTCGCCACTTTACGCCAGATGTTCTATTCCATGATCCTGGCGACGTGGTATCAGGTTGCGCTCAAGGACGCGCTGCTCAATCAGGTCTATAGTAACAGGGGAAAGACGGCCGGTGTGCTGTCCGATGACCCGGCAGTGGGCGAGAAGA
>JAAXVU010000135.1 GCA_013335325.1 Candidatus Omnitrophota bacterium
TTTGCATCCGGCATAAACCGTTTAATGAGCTTGAAGTAAGATTGAATAATAGGCACCATTTTTACCAAACTTTCGAAAACATGATAACAAAACACTGCAAATATAGATATATATTTATAAAAAAAAGAAGGCCATAAAGGCCTCCTTTTATACCTCCTCGAAGAAACTGAAACTACGGAGTCAATACACCACCGGTAGAAATGGTCCAGGTGGTAGTACCCGCAGTTCCCACTGGCGCCGCGACCAACGAATACCCGCCCGCACCGAATGTGCACGTATAGAAGTAACCGGAAATCGTCTGACCGCAATAACTAGCGTTAATATAGGCCGGACTGGCACCGGTCAGGGACGTAATGTCAACTGGATAGTTTCCCGAGTTGGTGGTAGCAAACGTCTCCGAAGCAGTGGACAACGAGCGTAACGTTCCCTTGGCAAGAGCATCATTAGCGGAAATCTTAGCTCTCAACAGGTTCGGGATAGCGATCGCCGCCAAAAGGGCAATAATCGCCACCACAATCATGATCTCAACCAATGTAAAACCTTTTTTGTTAGACATAATTCCTCCTTGTTGTTTTTGAGAGACCGCTGTCTGGTGAGGGAGGAATTAACTGGGTAGGGAGTTATTATAACAGCTTCCTTCAATCCCGCCTCTTCACTAGCCTACGGCCATCTTTCATTGACCAAACTGTATTTTCGCCTCCTTTCTGTCCACAATTACCGTCTCGCCGGGCATGTTGGGCGTCTTTTAGGAAGGTATGCGACGCTTTCCACGACTAACGATACGGCTAAACCTGCCATTTCAAATATAACATACTCGAGAGACGGATGTCAAAACGCTAAACTAATTGTCTCCGTAAACTGACCGCTCCAATTGGGATTTCTTCTTATCCATGCCAACCATTTTGTGGCGCAATTGATCACGTTCCAACTTTAAGGTTTTGTTTTTCTCTGAAAGCTCATTAAATTTCTTCTCCAGCTTAAGTTGCTGCTCATTCGCCTCAGCTAAGCTGCCTGCATGAGCCTTTTCAGAACTCTGCTGTTTAGCCCTAAGCTCTTTCTCCAAAAGCAGTTGCTTATCATTTAAAACCCTGACCACCTTCTCGAGACTGGCCAAACCAGCCGGCCCGATCTTGTCTGGGGCGGAAATATCGTCCAGCATCTTCTGCTCCGACTGTATCATCTCGGACAGCTTGGCCAAATCCGCTTGCTTGCCTTCCAGCGTCAACGCTAACCTGTTCCGGTTGTCCTTCAAGTCCCCTAACCGGCCCGGACCACCTTGCACTACCTCCTGCATATCCAGCCATTCTTCCCGAGTGCGCTGCAAGGAATCAACGCTGGCCTGAACCTGTTCCGCTAAACGGTCACGAACGGCCTGTAAGGCTGACATATCCGCGACCGCATTCTGGGACGGATCCGCCATGCCAGCACGAACTTCGGATTCCTTGGCTTCCACCTGACCCCGTAGATCAGCTTCAACTTGTTCCTTGGCCGCGATCTGCCCAGCCACACCGGCCATATCCTGCGTTAGACGTTCCTCTTCCGCTTTTAGGGCAGCCACCTTTCGCTCCGCCTCTGTTACGCCCTGACTCTTGTCACGATGCTTTGCTTCAAGGGCAGTGAACTGCTCGAGAAGGCGGCCATCATCGCGCTGCAATGCCTCAAGCTCCTTCTGCGCCGCAGTCGCCTGCTCGCGCAAACGGTCGTTAGCTGCAGACAACTCCCGATTCTCCTTGGTCAGCTGTTCCACGCTGCTACGAAGGTTGGTCAGCGTATACTCCAAAGAATTCCTGGCAGATACAATATTAGCTTCCACCGCCGCCAGGGCAGAACCATTCAACAAAAAGAAAAACATTACCAGCCCAAAGACTGTCCTCATAGCCACTCCGTTATTTCAAAAGCTGGGTCATGTTCAGGATCGGCATAAACAGTGCCACGACTATGAACCCGATCACAATACCTAGAAATCCGATGATGAAAGGCTCGATCAGACTGGTAAGATTCTCCACCACCGCGTCCACCTGTTCATCAAAGAAATCGGCCACCTTGATAAGCATCTTATCCAGCTGTCCGGACTGCTCGCCTACCGCCACCATCTTGGTGACCATCGACGGGAAGACCTTGCTGCGCGTCAGCGGTTCCGCTATGCTCTGCCCTTCCCGTACGCTCTTTATGACATCCTCAACCACAAGTTCCAGCGCCCGGTTGCCGATAGTCTTGCGGACAACATCGAGTCCTTCCAGGATCGGAACTCCGCTCTGTACCAATACCGAAAGCGTGCGGCAGAAACGGCTCACTGCCACCTTGCAGATCAGGTCCCCGAACACCGGAGCCTTCAGCTTGTACTGGTCGATGCGTAAACTTCCCGCTGGCGTCTTCTTGTAATTGATATACATGAACACCAGCGCCACTATCGCGGCCAGATAATACAACGCCTGATGCTTGAGCGCATCGCTAAAATTCAACAGAGCCGCAGTCAGCGGCGGCAAGTCCTTGTTGAAAGAACCGTAGATCGACTTGAAGGTAGGCACGACAAATATCATCAGGCCAACTGTTATGATAAAAGCCATCGACACAACCACCGTCGGATATATCATCGCGCCGGCGACCTTGCGCTTCAGCCGGTCCGACTTCTCCATGTAGGAGGACAACCGGTCCAGGACCGTAGTGAGGACACCGCCGGTCTCGCCGACCTTTATCATGTTCACAAAAAGATTATCGAATACCTTCGGATGCTTGGCAAAAGCGGCTGACAGGCTGGAGCCGAGACGAATATCGTCCCGGACCGCACCGATGATCTTCTTCAGCGACGGATTCGACGCCTGTTCCTCCAGGGCTTCCACAGTCTGCAAGATCGGAATGCCGGCGTCGACCATGGTCGCCATCTGGCGGGAGAACAAAATAATGTCTTCTGTCTTTATGGCCTTGGCCCTCTCGGCCGACGGAGTAAAGAACGCGGAAGGTTTCTCCTCATCTATGCTAATGATTATCAATCGCCGACTACGCAGTTCCTGCACAACCATTTCCAGGTCGTTGGCCACCACCTTGCCGGTCACTGTCTGGGCGTCCTGATCCTTGGCGGAATATTTAAACGTTGGCATCTGCCACTCCTTTTGAAAACCTTTACGGGCACTCCCAGCACCCGGACACATCATCAGCACCCTGTCGCCATGCGGCCCAACTCATCCCGGTGACAGCCATCTTCAGGTCACAAGGGATAAAACCTCGCCAAAGCCAGCTCGATCTCGGCCCGGGTCGAAATAAAGGCGGCGATATGACAACCGGTAAACCGCTCTAACTCGTCGCGCGCATCGTCCTGCAACGGATCCTGCATAACCACGCTTAAGATATTACCGCTGCGATTAAGAGGAATAATGCGGTTGCGCCGAGCCACCTCCGCAGGAATATTACGCAACACCTCCGTCGAAATAGCTTGCTTACTTATCGCAATAAAAGGCAGATTGCACTGCAGACCCAAGGCCGTCACGATATCAATATCTTCGGCATACCCCAAACGCACTAGGATCTCGCCTAAATACTCGCCCCTGCCGATCTCTTGCTGCCGCCGCAGGGCTTCCCGAAGCTGCTCCTGAGTCACCAATTCCTGGTCGACGAGGATCTCACCTATCAAACGCCTGTCAGAACCGGCTCGCGGCATTTCTGCCTCCTGGCTATGTTCTTATTATAATTAGCGACTTCCGCGTTGGTAGCAAAAAACGGTTATTCTGCTGAAGAGACCCGCAGAACCTCCGCCACCGTGGTCTGCCCCGCCGCCAGACTGGCCAAAGCGTCATCCCACAACAACCGCATCCCCTGGCTGCGGCGGGCGTATTCGCGTATTTCATCCGCCGCCGATCCCCGCAATATCATTTCCCGGATAGCATCGTCGAGGACCAAAATTTCAGTCAGACCGAATCGTCCCAAATAGCCTGTCTGCCGGCAACGGTCGCATCCTCGGCCTTCATAACAAACCGTCTGCGGGTCGAAGTCCGGCCCCAATTTCTTCAATGCTTCCGGCGGGATATCTACAGGCTCCTTGCAATAAGGACAAATCTTCCGCGCCAGACGCTGGGCGCAAACCAGTATCAGGCTGGAGGCCACCAGGAAAGGCTCCACATTCATGTCCACCAAACGCGTCAGCGAACCGGCTGCGTCGTTAGTATGCAAGGTGGAAAATACGAGCTGCCCGGTCAACGAAGCCTTGATAGCGATATCCGCCGTTTCGTTATCGCGTATCTCACCCACCATGACAATGTCCGGGCTCTGGCGCAGGACCGCCCGCAGTCCGGCCGCAAACGTCAAGCCTATATCAGGGTGGGCTTCAATTTGCGTCAGTCCCTCGAGCAGGTATTCCACCGGGTCTTCGATGGTGATCACATTTTTGTCTACGGTGTTAAGCTGGCTGATGATGGAATACAGCGTGGTGGACTTACCGCTTCCCGTCGGTCCGGTAACCAGGATCATACCGAAAGGCTTGACTATAGCCTCAGCTAAAAGACCGACCGAACGTTCAGAAAAACCCAAGTGCTCCAACCCTACTGACAATTTGGCCTTGTCCAGGACACGCATTACCACCTTGGGACCGTGGCATGTTGGCAAAATCGACACGCGGAAGTCCACCTCCTTGCCGGCTAGGCGCATCTTGAAACGGCCGTCCTGCGGTATCTGGGTGGTCGTGATGTCCAGTTTGGCCATGATCTTTATGCGCACCACCACCGCGCTCATGCTCTCGTGCGGGATCTCCAGCACGTCCAACAAAACCCCATCCACACGGTAGCGCACTCGCATGTGGTCTTCCGTCGATTCCATGTGAATGTCGGATGCCCTTTGACGTATGGCCTCCTTGATGACCAGGTTGACCATGCGGATGATCGGCGCCTCGCCGCCAGAATCGCTGTCGGGCGTCTCTTCTTTCTGGTCGGTCACGATCTCAAAGTCGCCTACGTCGATATCCCGGCTTATGTCGGCCACCGCGGTACGGTCGCCACCACCATAATATTTTTCAATAGTCTCGCCGATCTGGGTGGCGGTACCCATCACCACCTCGATCTTTTTGCCGGTGGCATCCCTCAGGTCGTCTATCGCAAAGATGTTAAAAGGATCAGCCAGCGCCACGGTCATGCTGTCACCTAAAAGCGCTATGGGAATGATCTTGTACTGGCGGGCCAGTCGCTCCGGTACCACCTCTTTGAGCCTGGGGTCCAGCTTGAACTTGGACAGGTCCAGCGACGGAATGCGCAGCTCTCTGACCAACAGGAGCAAAAGGTCCTTCTCGCTTATAAGCCCGCGCTGAACCAGCGCCTCACCCAGGGAAATCCCCCGGGCACGCTGGACCTCAATGGCCATATCGATCTTATCCTGATCGATGCCGGGAAACTGCAAGAGGGCCGCAATTATTTTTTCACGAACGGTCAGCATATCCTAAGAATCCAAGTTATAAATCCCCAAACATCGTCGCTACTGCCGGAACATCTCCGGCAATCCTGCGGCGACAGGCAACGGTCGCTCAGGCCGACTCATCCTGCGCGGTCACCCGGACGACCTCTTCCAGCGTCGTCATCCCCTGCGACGCCTTGATCAGGGCGTCCTCGCGCATGGTGACCATACCCTCCTGGCGGGCCAGGGCCTTTATCTGCAACTCGCCGGCGCGAGACAACACCAGTCGTTTGATACCAGGCGATATCACCAAGAGCTCGGTAATGCCGATGCGGCCGATGTAACCCGAGTTCAGGCAGCGGTTGCAACC
>JAAXVU010000011.1 GCA_013335325.1 Candidatus Omnitrophota bacterium
CTCGCTGGTACCGAATGCTTTGGGTTTCGGCGCCGTATCGCTGGCGGATTATTCCCTTGATCATTTGACGTCCAAGGACAAGCAATGGACGCTGGGTGGAGCCGTGGCCAGTTTTAGTTTTGGCGCCGGGGCCGGTTGGACCATGGGCGCTATGTCAAAATATATGCCGGAATCCGCGGAAGGCGGAGTTAACGCCAAGGGGGCAGATTTTGGCCCGCGCCAATGGCCGGAGAAATGGACGGAAGGTAATACTTGGAAAAGTGCTGACGGGTGGAAGGGGAACGTTGGAAAATTTCAGAATTGGATTGGGAGTAAGGGTATTGGCGATGGCTTCTGGGCTAAGGGCGTTAGAGAAGCTGGCCCGGTTATAACGCGCACAGGTACTGGAGCGGCCTATGGTTATGCAATGTCTTCATATCTTAATCCTAACGGCACCCCAGAGGAGCATATAGCCGATGCAATTTATGGTGCAGTTGCCTTCGGCATGATGAGCCGTCGGGTGCGCAATGCTGCCAGCAAATGGTCGCGGGAACCGATCGGGCTAGAAGCCAAGATCGGGTTGCGGCATTTCGCCGAAGCTCCGGATTTGATACCGCGGTTGGCTGCGGCCGGAGCGCTGGATTTCGCGCTTATTATGCCTGCTTGGGGCATGCTGGACATGGGTGCGCAAGTTTTGGTTGGCGCAGATCGCACCGAGGCATATAACACCTGGCGCGGAGTGCAGATGGATGGTAGGGATAAGCAGGGCAATCCCATTTTCCTGAAAAAGCCACCGTCGAGCGTTGCTGATCTATTTGCTAGCCGGTTAACCTTGCTGGCTTCCAGCGCCTTGCAGGGCGCTGAAAGCGGGTTGACTCTGGGGCCGACCCTGGCGGCATTTCAGCTGACCCGTACTGCCTTGCCCCAGAGCGAAGCAAAATCTACATCGCGTCTCATTCGGGCGGAGCAAAAAATTTATGACGGTCTGTCCAGCGGAATATCCCACAGCATGCCGGCGACCATCCTGCAATTGACTACCGTCTCGCGTGTAGTTAGCACGGCTTTGACCAGCTTAGCCCAAGGCAACAGCAGTATGGCATCTTTGATAGCCAGCACTAATAATCAGGCGGCCAGGATCGCCAAAGAAAGAGGCATCTGGCTTTCCGCCGCGGATCTGGATCAGGATATTATGGAGATGCCCAGCGGCGATCTGGTCAAGCTGGGCATTATTTCTAAAGGCTTTGGCGCAGGTCTACGGGCCTTGGCGCTGCAGGACATGGCCAAGGAAGGCATGACCGTGCAGGGCATGCTTGACCAGGGCTATTCGGCCGCCGGTATCAACGCGGTTATTAACGACTATGCCAACAAGCGCATCCAGGGCTTTGCCCAAAACGTCGCCTTCGCCAGTCTTTTCTTCAAGCCTTCGCCGCGGATGATCGGGGTGGAGCAGCGAAAGGCTGATCTGGAGGCCATTGTTCAGAATTCAAATAGTAGTCCTTTGGAAATTAAGACAGCCGAGCGGGGATTGAAAGAGATCGAGTTGCAAGAAGTCGGACAGCAATTGCGGACCAAGACCGCGGGGCGCGACCAATTAGAGGCCAAGATAGCCGATAGTAAGACGCCGCAATCACCGGAGCACAGCCAGTTATTGCAGCAGAAGACAGTACTGGATCAAGAAATCACAGGCTTGCAGGCTAGAAGCAATGCCGCGTCTGGGAAAGAGCTCCCCATACTGTATAGTGAGGTTAAAACGCTGGAAATGGGGGCGCAGGGTGCCGAGCGGTTGAATAATTTCTTAAATACTGCCCTGCAGGTTAAAGAGTCTTCCCTACCGCAAGCTGCAGCTAAAGAGCGCTTGACCCAGGCATTTCATTTAGAGAATGGCAATATATTGCTTGCCAAGGAAGTGTTAGCTGGCCCGGCGTATATTCAGAATCGGGCCGATGCAGCATATAAGATTGCCAATGCGGAAGCTAATTTGGCGGCAATGATAGGCGCGCCCAAGGCGGATGCATTACGATTGGCGGCGGATAATTTTAATAACAAATGGTCGAAGGTTAGTAGCAATATTTTATTAAAACAACTGGAGTTGCGCGGACTGGATACTGAAATCAGCGCTCCTGATCAAATAACAGCTGACTTGAATAAATTGTCCAGCCAGCGAGAGCAGGTTGCGAATGAATTAAAAGTGCTGCAAAAGAATTTGACGGGCCTCTCATCCGATATTGCCGGGCTGCGCGGTGAGGTCGAAATACTTAAGATGGGGAATGCCGGCGCGGATCAGGTCAAAGCTTTCGTTGAAAAAGCAGTCAAGGCGAATACTGTCCCGGTCTCTGCCGTTTCGGCGGGCTCCACAGTAGCAGACATTCTGACGCGTTCATATTACGAGCACATAGGCCATCTTGTGCTGGGGCAGGAAGCTCTGGCGCATTCCTCGGCCACGCCTTTAGCCAAGGCTGGCGCCGAGGTGGAAATTGCCGAGGCCAAAGCGAAATTGGCGGCCATTGCAGGCGAGCCGAATCACGCTGAGTTGCGTATGGATGCGGTCAACAAAGGGATAAAATATTGGTCTGCCTATGAATCGGAAATAAGCACGGCCTTGAAAAATCCTCCGCCGGGACTATCTGGTCAAGAGTTGAAAACCTATAAATCTGATATGCAAAAGCAGCTGGAAGGCGTCAGGGCGGCGCAGGTTAGCTTGAATCTCGACCATAACAGCCTGGCCCTGGATTCTTACTTGGGTGGCGTCAATAGCATAAAGCCGTTTTCCAGTGATAATGCACTGCGCGGCGGAACGGTGGAAACACATAAGCTGGTAGTAGACGCCAGCGAGAAGGCAGTTTCCGAAGGTCCGACATTGTTGGCCGAGACGCGTGACTTGGGCGATGGCAACAAGGTCATTGATTATAAAAACGAAGATGGACAGCTGTTAAAGCGTATACGTATTTCTCCGCAGCAAATGCGCATTGAGGTGGTGGATCCTAAATTTGACGGCGGTGCCGGATATGTGCAGATGGTGGGCGATCGTCAGAAGATAGTAATTGTGCATAACGGCGAGGCCGATGTCCGCCTGCATGAACGCGCGGAGGCCTTGACCGCCTCCTGGATCGTACGCTCCGCGCATGATCCGGATTCTATCAAGAGCGGACCGGAAGGCCGGCCAACTCGTGTAGAGAAGATTTTGGATTTGTGGAAGGCCGGCGAAACCACGCATGATATAGCTACCTCGGCATTTAACGCGCCTGGCGCGGAAGCGGCTGGTAATGGCAAAATGCTCTTAGATGCCGAAGGTCGGGCGCCGCCGTTCACAGACAATTGGATCGCACGCGGCACCATGCGCGACAGCAACCTGCTGGCCTTTGCCAGCAATGGCACCTTCCGCACAACAGCAGAGCCGCTGTCTGATATTGACACAGGATTATCTACCAGTATTTCCGACAAGAAAATCTCCCGCGAAGCAGCTGAAGAGCAAGTAACAGATAGCGTAGGCTTCCTGGGCAAGAGTGCAGCGAAGGCCGGCGGGCTGGGCGAGCATGAGTATGGCCTGTTGCTCCAAATTCGAGAGCAGTGTATGAAGTTGGGCGTTTTGTCTGCCCGGCACGACGTTAATGTGGCGCGCGTCGCTGATTTGATAGAAAAGAAACTGGGATTGCAGTATAGAGATGATTTTCGGCATGCTGCGGAAAAGCTGGCCCCATATGCGTCAGAAGGTCTCATAACAACCGCTTTGGTAAAAAATAGTATTGAGCTGGTCAAGGGGACCAGTTCACCGGAATTGCGCGATAGGCATGAGAAAAATGCAACATTGAATGTGCCACCGGAAGCTACAGAAAATAAAAGTTCTGAAGAGCGAACGGAAGCGGCGACGAGTCAAGAGGCCCGCAAGTTGGATAATCATAAGTCGGTGGAAGAGAATCTTCCTGCAGCGGAAACCAGAATGCAGGCTGAGGTCAAGGACGAGCTATGGGTGGAGGAGCCGAATGCGGAACGCCATGTCGGGGAAGTCAAAGCTTTGGCCCATCTCATGTATATCGAGAAGCTGGGGGCCGAGCTTAAGGCCGGTAATACAGCCGTGTCTTTCACTGGCAAGATGGATCATGATGTGGATATGATGATGGCGCTTCTTTATAACAAGACGCAGGATTGGGGTCAGGAGGGCGGTACGCCTTATAAGTGGTCTCGGGCGCAGGTGATAACAGCCCGCCGGACTATCGAAACCTTCCTGGAGGGCTATCATGGCGGGCTGGACGCAGATGTCATGCTGCAGGGCATAGGCAGCGGAAAGAGTACTTTTACGAAGCTTCTGTTGAACACTATCCGGGAGAATAAAGCATCGTTGCCGGAGGCTGTTAGAAATAAGAATTTTATTGTTATTACTAAGGGCGACCTGGTAAAGGGTTATGTCGACGGTGAGAATGATCCTAACTTTCACCGGTTCAAGCTGGATACATTTTTGCAAAAGGGGGCCGAGGCCGCCTTCGCTGAAGCCGGAGACAAGATTTTGGTCATGTCAGAAGAAGATGCCCTGCATGTTACCCTGCACTACATTACTACCGATAAGAATATGTTTGAAGGCCGCATGGCGGTTATCGACGAGGCTGACCATTTCGCCACTCTGCCGGGATTGATCGAAAGCGTCGGCGATATGGTGATCCGGGCAGCCAGCGGCATGGAGAATTTCCGCACCACGGTGCAGGTACATGAACTAATGGGTCGGGCCTACGCCCAGGCTTTTCAGGCTACTTTTGCAGAGGTTCAGGCGGCTGACGGTAACCGGGACAAGGTACAGCAGGCAACAGATTTGACCCAGGGCATTACCGATGGCGAGAAATTACAGGACGGGCAATTTGAATTTAGGAAAAGCGTTAACGGGATAAATATAGCAGAAAAGATGGAGGCTAATTTTACCGCTATTTTGCAGGCCGATCTGAACAAGTTTAAAACAGCCAGGCCGGGAGTTTTGTCTGACGATATTACGGCGGAATTCCTCAAGACCGATATTATTGGCAAGGATATGGAGGCTATGCACCGCGAGGCTGCCTGGGCCGTGCAGTCGGATATTTACAGACGTTTTGAGGCGGATATAAAGGATGTTGAAGGCAAGCACATACTGGAACGGATAACTCCGTTGGATATGGCCAGTGCCGGTGAACGCCAGGCCACTTTGCGTTACGGAGATGATACCGGAAAAAATATGCGCATGCGCGTATTGATGGGCTTCCTGGCCGAGCGCGGTGAGCGTGGCAGCGGCGAACAGGTCGAAATTCCGCTGGATGTTTATGCCGAAAACGTGTTCCACCACCAGGGTGCGGCGGCTACTCCTATTAAGACGATGGAACTATTGGATTCTGTGGTCGGATTAACCGGAACCGCAGGGAGCGCGGCGGGCGTGTTTACCGCTTCCGGTATCCGTGTTATTCAAGCCGGCCGGTTGCCGGATTTCCCTGAGCTGTTAATCTCCAGAGAATTTGCCCCGGTTAGGGATATGGCGGAAGGCGTGGCGCATGTGGGGCAGATAGTCAGAACCGAGCTGGACGGTGGACGTGAATTTATTATGGTGAATTCTTCCAGTAATGATTTCTCAAACGAAATGTATGACAATCTTTATAAAGATTTAAAAGACCAAGGGATTGTTTTGGTGCGTGCCCGCGGCGACCGGCTGGAAGATTTATCCAAGGCCCTGGCCGAGACTGGCAAGAACGGCTCCGGTAAGGTCACGGATTACCATATCGGAGCTAATGGTGAGGTTAAAGAGACCGAGATTGATGTGCAGAAGGGTCAGAAAGTGGTAGCTCTGGTGGCGGTACGCCAGGGTGTCAGCGTGAAGATAGGAGATTTTATTTCCAAAGGAGTTCGCGGCCTGCAGATAGATACAAATGCCCAGCCTTTGGATATGACCAAGCAGACCAGTTTGCGTATGGACATCACGGATCCCAAGTCCAAGATCAGCATTGCCCGTACTCCTGGTGAATACCGTCAGGTCTGGCTGGGTATTGATCCGCATTTGACCAGTGTGGATTGCCTCAACCTGACCCGGGCGCAAGAGGCTGTTAATGCTGCTCCGGAAGGCTCGGCAGAGCGTGAGCAAGCAGAAGAACATTTAAAAAACGTATTCTTTGATGTTTCTGCCAGGCTGTCATTCAATGAAATGCAGCAGGGCGTTTACATGGTGGCGCGCAAGTCCAGCGTATCCAATCCTGCCGCGACCAGCGAATTTATGCGCATCCGCGGCGAGGAGTGGCGCGCTGAAAGGGCTAATCGTTTTAGCAATGATATAAAAGAGTTGGATGATGCCAAGTTAGTGCAAGTACCGTCATTAGCGGCCCAGGGTTACGATTATTACGATACCAGAGCTATCAATGAACAAAAGGTACAGCGAGTGTATACCTTGGTGACGGATGCGCAAGGCTTGCGCATGGGCCAGGGTGCCGAGCAGATAGTGGTTCCGCAAGGTAGCGTGATCGAGTGGCAGACTGGAGCGGTCTATACACAGGCTGAATGGGAAAAGACCAAGAGCGAGCGACAGGCGAGAGCGGTCTTGGAGGTCGGCCTGGTGGCAGTGGCGCCTACCACCACCAGTTTTGACAAGACTATCGCGCCGTTTAAGGAATCCTGGAAGATGCTGCCAATACAGAAGGCGGCGGACGGCAAGGCATATATTGAAGAAACCATGCAGGTCAAGTCGACCGCCTTGCCAGCGGCCGTCGGTACGACCACTGGACCGGCAACCGTGCGTAATGTGGTGTTGCGTTACGAATGGCAGGAGAACTTGAAGCAGAAGCGGTTCCAGAGCGGCCATGTCGAAGGCACCAGCTGGCATTTCTCCGAGGCCCAACGTAATGAGGCCGGGTCGTTCATTAACATCTTACAAGACGAGAACAATGAATTTCAAGGCGTCATTGTGCAGGGGCAACTCTACGAAGCCGCGGAGGTTCAGGGACGGCATCTGGTGACAGTCCGCGAGAACGTGGAAGTTTCGGTCAAGGATGTTGGCCATCGGCGGCTGGATTTGGATACGACCTACGAATGGAACCCGGTTGCTAACAAGCTGGAACATCTGGGTGCGCAGATTATCAATGATACCGAGATTGCCTTGGTGGACAAGCGCGATATTAAGCTGGTGCGCGGCGATATGGTGAAGATGTTCCTTAAGGACGGCAAGACGATATTCAAGGTTGCATCTAAGGAAGGTCAGAACAAGGCGGTATATGTTAATAACGAAATGCGTCCGTTGGCCGTCGATGGTCGTTTTGATGTGGGCGAGCGCAGGGAGCTGACCTGGATTAATAAGCCGGATTCTAATGGCGTAATAACGACCGAGTCCAGAGAGGTGAACGGGCGGGTTTTGTATGAGATCGGTGAGCAAGATGTCAAGGATACTGGTTATAGCTTGGATGAAAACATTTTAGGGTATGGCGCACGCGATAAGGTGGTGTTGCGCGATGACGGCAGCGTCCTTAAGCAGAGCCAAAATACCGAGACCGGCAAGCTTGAAGAAAAGGAAGTCGGTTTACAAATGAACGGCATCGTGCTCGTCAAGGTCGAGGGCAAAGATCAATATTATGCAGGCAATGATCGTACAATCTTGCGTCAGTTAAATAATGCCGGCGTGACCGTTACAGATGGCCTGATAAGCGAAAAGGATATAAAAGCCAAGCTGCCTGTCTGGAATCAGGCCATAAAGGATTTTCAGACGGTTTTAAAAGACCGCGGAGACCGCGATAAGCCGATGTTTAGCGAGGCCGATGATGCCAAGATGACAGACAGCCTGCAGAAGCTGGCGGCCGTAGCAGCGGCAGACGTGAAACTGGATATGGGTTATTTATATCAGGATGAAAATTCTGACAATGCGATGTTTATTTCCACCGCAGAGGCCCAGAGCAAGACCGCTGCGTTATCGCAGGAAGAAAAAGAACAGCGGCTGCGCCGCGTCTGGAGAGTAACGGTACCTGAAGGGACCACCCCGAAGACTCCGCTGGGCAAAATGGCTGCTAAAGTCAGCACGCAATATGGTAAGCCGCTTATGTTTTATCCGGAACTGGCCCGGTTCTCGTCTGCGGCGTTGTCCGAGGAGAACCATTTCTTGCTGGGTGGTGAAACGTTTGAGCAGCAATTGACCGGCAAAAAGACGCTGGATTCGGCCAGCATTGCCGAACACGAATTCATGCACGAATTCAGGAAGGTGGCCAAGAAGCGCGGGGAAGCTGGCATCGCCATGCAGGCGCGCGTTACTAATTTATTGCCTAATACCTTTATTGCCAACTTGAAATCCGGTGTGTACGACATGAATTTCTCTGTAGAAGAAGTACGGACGCATTTGATGGAATCCATGGCCAAGTTACAGTTATCGTATGAATTGCGGCAGAGAGGGGACATACAAGGCGCAATGAAGGCAGTATCGTCGTCGGTAGCAGTAATGGACCGTGCCATGGACATTGCCTTTAAGTCACGTTTTGTCTATGAGGCGGCGCTAAAAGCTTTTAATGAGGGTAAATTGCAATATGAATTGAATGCCGACGCTAAGGACGGCCAGGAAGCCAATATTATTGTCAACGGTGAATTTGAAGGACAGCCCTTCCGGGTCAAGATAGAGCAGCCATTGCCTAAGGCCGGGTCGTTCGCGTATAAGCAATGGGCTAAGGAGATTACGGGAGACGCCGGCAGCCAGCTTACCACAGATCAGATGGTGAAATATTCTCTGACAAAAACCATCCAATTTACTCGTGACGATGCTCTTCGTTTGTCTACCCGCATGGCGGCAGTGCGTGCATCCAATTATCTGGGTGAAGTAGTGACGCCATCGGTGGAGACCGGAGTGGTGGTCAGAGATACGGAAAGCAACAATGGCCATAATAAGGCGGCTGTCTTGCGGGCAGTCGCTGCCGCCTACGCAGCCAGTCCGGAAGTGACGGTCGTCAATGCGAACAAGGCAGGCGCTAATGGACGTCCTGTAGTTACGGTCCAGTCCGATTTGCTAGGTGCGAAGGCCACGATTGATGTGGAGTTGCCTGACATGTTCTTGTTGAGAGATGTTTCCCCCGGACAGGTCAAGAATGCGGTTGCCAAGTATGTGGTGGAAGCCCTGGAATCGGAACGCGCCAAAGATACCGGACGCGGTCTATTGTGGAAGGCGCTGACCGCGGATAACCGCATGGTGGCTCGTACCGATATGGTCAAGACCCTGGGGGCCAAGGGTGATGAGGCATTCAAGTGGTTGATGGATAATAGCTACTTCGGGGAACGAGATGGTGGCAAGGGACGTCCAGTGGCATTGACGCCAGAAACCAGGGCCAAGCTGCAGTCGCAGTATCCCCAGGATGCATCCCGCATTGAATGGATGTTGGAGCAGGCCAGTCGCGATAATGCCGACCGTTTACAGATGGTCAATGTATTAGAGTCTGCTCACTTGACCAGCCAGGTCGATGAGCAGGATGGCCAAATCTCTTTTGTTTACAAGAGCGATTACGGCGAAATGAAACTGGATGCTAACGGTAAATTGCAGAGCGTTGTCCGGGCGAACCCCGGCCGCAAGCCGGTTGACAAGCTTTCCGCATTTGAAGGAAGATTGTTTGATCACGAAGATAACCAGCAGATCGCCAAGTTCGAAGTAAAGGAAGCTACAGACTATGCGCTGAACCACCAAGTCCTGAATAGTAACACATCGTTGATCGCAGCGCCGATATCTATCGGGCAAGCTTTTAAAGCCCACACTGCTGGTGATCGAATTGTTAAAGTTTACGAAGTGGACAACGGTACAGCCAGCATGCCGACGACAGTATTTTTTGACTATTCGATTATTTCAGAAATGAATCAGGCCTTGGCCCGGGCGCGTAATTATCATGAGGACACTGTCAATAACGGCAGCGTGCATTCCCAGGTTTCCCGTCGCTTGCTGGAAGGTCTGTTGGGGCATGATATGACGGTGGGCATGTGGGCCGAGTTCTGGAATAAATTGATGGAAGAAGGCAAGGCGAATCAAGGCGAAAGTATGATTACGGATGCGTTGGAGCTGAATGGCTATATTTCCCGTGATCGCCAGACGGGCAAGATGGAAGTTTTGCAGGACGCGCCTATTGCGGCGGTGGCCAGTGATAATGCCAAGAAACATTTAACTTTGGCCCACGAAATGCAGCATGCCCTGCGCCGCGCCAATCCCGAGTTCAATAAGGCGCTGGAGACTTATTTAAGAGAAAATCTTTCGTCCGCAGAATGGAATATCGTAAAGGGAGCTTTACAGGAGCTCGGATATGACGCCAAGCAGGAACGCGAATTGGCCGTGCCCAGATATAAAGCGGTCTTGAATAACTTGTCCCAGGCCCAGATCACCGATATTACTTCCACTGCCGGCGCCGGAGAGGGCATGGTGCGGTTATCCCTTAGAGTGCCTACGATCGAGAAGCCGGTGGAAGTCGAGATCAAGCACTCGGATTGGCTGGGGCTGAAAGACCGAATGCAGCCGGATGCCAAGACGTTAGAGCCTCTGCAGCAGGCCTTGTCCACGGAGATGGCAAGCTTACAGCAGCCGGTGGCCCTGACCACTGCGGATGAGCTCAGGCGCGATGATATTGTGCTAAAAGAGGCCGCGGCTTTCCTGCGCGACCCGGAAACGTTGGAAAAGACATCGCCGTTCTCCCGACGGATTGCCGGCCAGATGGATCGTTTCAGGGAGATTGCGGAAGGACTCAAGACTGTTGAAAAGAAGTTCGGCATCGATCTGGATTCGATGGTCCCAGCCGCCGGTGACCAGACAGCTATAATCGCGTTGTCGGAACAGCCGGCAATAGCCCGGGCCCAGGTTGCCACAGGCGCTACGATGCACGGTGCCGCTGCCAGAAGGAATTTGCAACAGGCGCTGGATGTCATTGCGGGCAATGGAACGCCCGAGGCTGCTGCTATTCAGCCTGTGCAGTCCGAGATCGTTAAGCGCAGCTACCTGATGCGGGAGAGCGCGAAAGGTTTGTCCGGCATAATTGATGAAACGAATTGGAACAGTCCCGATAAAGTAAAGGTTAAGCTGGGCACTACGGCAGGCAAGCCTGCGTCGGTGGAGGTTATTTTTACTCCGCAGCCGCCGGCTGCCGGAAGCACGGCCGTGGCCCCGGCTTACAAATTGAATGTACCGTTACCGGCGGATATCAAACTGCCGCTGGTTTCTGCTGGTCAGACGCCGTACGAGCAGGAAGCTGCCCTGAAAGCGGTCGTATCGCAGGTAGTTGCCAGGGCCGTCAAGAGCGAAGTCGAGCAGCGTAAAGCAATGGCCTGGAATCTGGATATGTTGCGCGCCACGCTGGCACGGCCGGAGCTACGCAAAGTTTACGCTGCTGTGACCGGCCTCCAGTCCGACGACGAGCTTAAGGCGATACTGGGACAGGCTGCGAAGGCGCCGGAGACCGCTACTGCCGAGACAGCTCGTCGGGTGGTGGCCGCGGTGGTCAATAGTCCTAGCGCCCAGATCCTGGAACACGGAGATAAGCTGGAAGTATCCGACACTGTATCCGGTCTGGGTTTTGTTGCCGATAAATGGACCGGCAAGATCGAGAAATTTAGCCCGGCCTCCAGCCAGGGCAACGAGTTTATTGAGCTGCCCGAGGCGGTAGCCGTGCCGAGCACGGCTGAGCAGACCCAGCTTCGGGATGAGGTTTATCGGGCGGATCTACGCACTGGCCGCATTCTGGAGGAGGCGGGTACCTCCTGGGCCCAGCAGGTCAGCGAAGCCGCATCCAAAGAAGTCTTCGCACAGTTACGCGGCGATAAAGACCTGTTTACCGAGGCTGTCAAGGCAGAGAGCCAGGCGCCAGGGGCGAGGATGACTAGCGCGGGCGGCATGTTATACAAGGTGATGGCTGATGCCGGCCATGCCCTGTTGAATCCGTCGGATATCAAAGCGCGGACGGTGGCCGCTGCCGCTAAACGTGAGCAGGCCGGTTATAAATATAACGCCGAGGCCAATACCTGGGACAAGCCGACCGGAGAGAAGCTGGTCGACCAGCCGGTACAGATAGTTGTGCCGGACAGCATAAACCATACCGCCGATATCCAGGAATTGGTTTTGCCGTTGGAGCACACAACAACTGCTGACGGAAATGTTTCTTCGGCACACATGGTACTGGATATGCCCATCTCCTTGGATGGCTTACACTTTGAGACCGGAGATGTCATTACGAACGGATTGGTCACCGGTCCAGAGGCTCTGGAAATTAAGGCTGTGAAGATCGGCGACCAGATATCACTCAAAGGTCGTGACGCTGAAGCGGTAGTGGTCCAGGTTAACAACGATACGCGTTCTATACTGGAGAAGCACGGCGTGCAGATTACCGCCAATACGCCAGCAGTCCGGCTATCCCGGGCTCAAGCCGCAGATATGCCGGAATTGAACGGCGCCGCGCAGCCAGAACAATATTATGTTGTGCAGATTGGGCCGAATACTGCACCGGCATTAAGGATGGCCGGCCTACAGATCACGCCGGAGCAGGAGATGTCCGGCGGTTTGATCCGGGTACCGGCAGCCATGATCGAAAAGGCCGTGCAGTCCACCAACGTATTGGCGGACCAGGTTATGGGCCTGCAGGACAAACCCGAGATGGTGGACACGCTTTCAGATATGCTGCAGAGATTGGCCGAGCTGCAGGGCTATTCAGTAACTCCTGGTCAAGCAGGCGATGTTGATTTTTATGTGTCTTCGCGGGAATGGAAGGGTCAAAGTTTCAAAGTAACCTTTCAGCCCGAGACGGATGGGCAGAACGTGCAAGTTACCACGCCATCCCTGGATTTGCCGCAAGTGGTGAAGCTTTTGACCGGCCGCGACATGGCGCAGAAATACGAAGTACGCAAGGTGGTGCCGGTGGTGCCAGATATGCCTCCGTCGACCGGACTGGCTCCGCCTTTGCCGACGATTCCGGCCTTGCCTGGCATCTCCTCTGGAACCAATAATCTAAAAGATTTAACCCTGACCGTTCCGTCTCCTGATTCCACAATTGCTGTGGCCAGGAAGAAACTGGCGGAGGATACGTATGAGATAACCAATCCTGCCCAAGTGCCATTGAGCTTCCAGGTAGATGGCACTTTTGTTCCGATGGCCCCAGGCGAGACAATGGTAATGAAGCGTTTTGTGGTGCCCGCCGGGGATGGCAGCTTGCATCAATTCTATGTATCCAACGGCAGACTGCTTAATCAGGTGCAGTTTGGCCAGGATACTTTCCAGGCGAACAGTCCGGCAGCGGTATTGCCGGATGGCTCTGGCTTGCGATTGGCGGCTGCCTCAGGCAAGACCTATCGAGTGAGACAGGATCCTTCTTTTGTGCCGCAGCAGACAGTGCCCGAGCTAGAGGTGAAGGCGTCGGTGCAGGTTGACGGCATGACGGCCAAGAAAGTGATATCTGCTGCAAAGACCGGACAGGTCGTGCATCCGGTAGTATTTACAGACACTGCGCTGGTAGAGGCTATCCTGGCTCGGCCGGAGATCCCGGACAGTCTGAAGGCCCGGATCAGGACGGGCGCGAAGGTGCTGCTCACCCAGCCCGAGTACGACCAGCTTTTCACCTTGAACCGGGACGAGGAGAAGGGGCTTGTTCAAGCCTGGCAGGCGGCGCATACTTTTAATGATACGGGACTCCGGGCTGAAGATGGACGCCCCATACAGGTTTCCGAACAGCCGTTGACACATACCGTGGCCGCGCAAGCTGATTATGTGAGATCCATATCGGATCCTTTGACCCGGGCACGCCTTGCAATTGCAGGTAATCTGGTGGCGGCTACCAATACGCCGGAAGCTGTTCAGGTCGGACAGGCAGTGGCAGGTACTAATATAGCTACTTCGGAGCCGGACAAGACCGCTGCGGCCGGGACACATGAAATGCTGGCGGCACAGCATCCGGATTGGCCGCATGGAAAGGTTTTGGCAGAGCAAAGACGGCTGGAAGTTGCCAGCGGCTTGCCATTGGCGCCGACAGTCGAACGGATTGATCGGGTCTCTTTGGCGCTGGCAGTTGAGGGTTACGCGCAGAAAACTGGATATTTGCTGGAGGAGTTGCCGGAATCTGTGAGCCAGAAAGACGTCTCGACTAACCCGGGCGTTACATTGCAGAATTTTATTGATAGACAACAACATGCGATTGCAACCGCAGGCGCTAATGCTGCGAGCGTATCAACAGGCAAGGGCGGAAAAAAAGGTTGCGAAGGCTCTGGATGCGATGAGGTCAATACAATCGTTACCGAAAAACCTGAAGCGTCCAAGCCTGACACCGCTATTGTAAACACGCCCGACCAGGCGCAGGCGGTGGAGATAGTTGCTGTTAATGAAGCTGTAAACGAGTTACGGCCAATCATAATGACGAGATCCAGCCGCCACAGCATATCAGAAGCCGGTAGTCTGGAAAAGAGCGACGGCGAGGTTCAGAAAGTCGAGTTAACCAAGCCATCAAAAGATGGTCTCACCGGTTCTTTGATCGTGGATCAAGGGCGGATGGAGAATAGTATAGATATAGAAGAAATGCGGCCAGTAAATATGACAAAGACCGCAGACAATGTAACCACAATCATTGTTGATCAAGGCCATCTTGAACGAAGCAATGGCGAGGCGCAGCCAGTGGCTTTAACAAAGTCCGTGTCAGCGGGTTCAGCCAGTACTAAGCTGAATATGCTAGAAGGGGCTTCGTCACCAATTCAGAGTGGTTTTAATTATGTAATGCCCGTGCCCAGCAACACGGTGACAAGTGTTCCTGTAAATTTATCCAGCGCATATAATATCGCTCCTATTTCTGTGGGTACGATAAATACAATATCTAGTGCTACCCAGGATGATAGGTCTCAGTATGATAATCTATCTCAGGAAGAGTTTAGATTATCACCGGGCCATGATGACGCCATGACCAGTAATACGTATGTACGTAATGGTTCTTTATATGTTCCAATCTATTCAGTAGAAGATGTGACTAGCACATTGGCTCGCACGAGAGAGGGATATCCAGATAATTTTATATCAGAAATTGCTGGTCATTTTATTGCTGTGAATAATGCTCGCTATTTTGATACGCTTGTGTTGCCTTTAAATAGGCTGAACGTGACCAATCCATTGGAAATAGGCAAGTTAAGTAATATTAATATTGGTAAAAGGGTCTTGGAGATTAGTAATAATGGTCGTCAAGAGCGCAGAGGAGTGTTGTTGAAGACGACCTTGATTGATTTACAGGATGAATTAAGTGGCATATCTCGTGGTTCTTCACCTTTAGCCGTGCTGAAATTTGTGCCTGAGGAAGAAATTGCGTTAAGGCATGGTCAAACGATAGAAGATTTATATGCGGATTTGTCAGATTCAAAAGGATTAAACATACCCTATCAGAATGGCATGGAAAGAATATCGGTATCTGATGATAGGGGGAATGAGATTATTTATGAACAATTAGACAAATCACCATTATATATTCGAGGTCTTTTTTCCAGAAAAGATTCTATTCTGAATAATTATGATAGAGGGTCTGTATTATTAGACAACAAATTAAGAGATTTGCATGGCTTTATTCATACTCATCCTTATAGCTATAAGGAAACGGAGAAGGAGCAGGTTATAAGAAGACAATTTGGTGTTGATTGGTATCAGTATCCTCAAGAAGCAGATTTGGTTTTTCAGTCGAATACGTGGGGTATGAGTCAATATTGGACCGGATTGGTACAGCCTCCGGGGTTTAATTCAGATGCCATTACTTCCACTGTAGTGTCTATTAAGTCGGATGGTCAAATTGATACAGTGCGTACTTTTGAATTTCCTGATAATGATTTTGAGCGGGCTGAGATAACCAATTTGGCTGCCGTAGCATTTCAACACAGTAGATATGGTTGGAAATATTTGACATCCGAGCAGCAGGATGTAACTTTAAAATTTGTTCAGAAAATTGTTTCTAATACTTATCCAAGATTACCGCGTCAGTTTGGCTTTGACCACGCCATGGCCGTCAGCGCTGCCCGGGCCGATTTGGCCCAGCAGGCGTTTGTGCCGGATTCAGCCACCTTGCATGTCGCCGCAGCGCCAGACGCTGCCATGAATATAGTGGCGGAAAAGGTGGAGCGGCCGGCATTGGTGGCGAGGACAGGGTTCGCCAATATTCCGTCAGCTGTCAAAGTAGCCATATCTGATGTCGTGCGCGAATATGAAATGCCTGACCGGCAAGAACAGATCAAGGATATGCTGAGTCGTTATGTATCTGAGGCATTTGTCCCCGGATCCAGCGCACGCGTTAGCAACACGCTTTTAAAGGACGCAGTTCAGATAGCGCCGCAGTTGAATAATAAGTCTGTTCGTGATTTTGTGAAGGAAGAACTAGACGCGCATATTAAAGGTGCCGACAGTCTTCTTTCTGTACCGAAGATTGTGGCCACAGTGGCGCTGGCGGCATCGCAGACTGGCCGGAAAAAGGCCGACGTGACGGAGTTTGTGAGTAGCTTGAAGACAGTGGTGCAGAAGCAGTCATTGACGGATGAGGACTTATTGCGTGAAGTCATGCCGGTCCTGCCCAGAGATAATCCCGAGCAGCTGCAGGATGCGGAGAGGGTTATCGTAGAAGTGGTGGGTCAGCCCACGTATGACCGCCTCAAAGCGCAGTTTACTGCCGATGCTGGGCGGAATGAGGATGGTCGCAAACTTACTAGAAGAGAAGTGTTGGAGGCTCAACTGGGGCAATCGCGTGCAGAGCTGGCAAAGATTGCTTCGAAATATCAGAAGAATTCGGATATAGGAGAGTTAAGGCTCGCCCTGCAACCTGAATTGTCCAAAATAGCAGCTGCAGAAGCCGAGTTGGCTCACATTGATGATACCAGGGCCACGTCAGCGGCGAGCGAAAGCAGCCAGACGGAGGTCGGTGCTTCGAGGACAATGGACATCGGCGCGTTGAAAACGTCTAAAGAAAAAGTCAGGGTGCGGCCGCTGGAGTTTACCGATTATTCCAAGATCCTGCCGCTAGCCACTGCCGCTCCGGAGAAGATCACCGTGGCTGTTAATGAGACCGGTAAGCCGGTTTTGCAGATTCCGGCCAAAAATGGCGAGATGCTGGAAGTCCCGGTGACTGATTATGCCGGGGATATCACGGTCAGTGATCTGAAGAGGATGCCGCCGGAAAAGCGTGTCGGGTTATTAAATAAGATGGCGTCGGTGATGTCGGCTCGGCAAGAAGGCAAGCTGTTCGCGGATGTTCAGAGGCAGTCCATTGAAACCAGGCTGGATGATCCACGCTTTGAAACCGTGCGCCGCTTGGTTGTACAGGCGATTGAGAAGCATCAGCCAGTGGCGGTACCGGCAGATAAACAGAACGATCCTGAATTTGTCGCCTTGGTACAGGGCGCCCTTAATGAAGCGGTTCATTATAATCCTGAAGTTTCCGACTACGTCAAGAAGCTGCCCATGTTCAAGTTGGACCGGCCGGCAATCAATGTGCCGCGTTTTCTGGGTGTGATGACCAAGGTCCGCAAGGAATATCAGCAATATTTGATGGATAGCTCCACCTTGCGCATTGTCATGCAGTTCTTCGGCTTTAATACCCAGTCCCAGGATGTTATTTTGCAAGGCGTTGCCCTGACAGAAGGCGTTGATTCTGACGGACAGCAATTTGTGGTAGTTGAGAATGCGGACGGCGTAAAAACCAAGGTGTATGTGCCGGAGCAGGACCCCTTGGCACATGATTTTCGTTCTACTAATATGAGAATCGAGATGGCCAGAACGGATATCGAGGCGCAGCTTATAGGTTATAAGAATCCGTTTGCCCAGAAGATGTACAAGAATGTTCTGGATTTACTGTCCACTGGCGACAAGGGCGTGCAGCGTTTGCTTGGCATGTTGGAAGAAGCCAAGCACGGCGCCAACATTGAGGACTTGCCGACGGATGTTGAGACGGCTTTGCAGATCATCGCGGATATATTCAGCGAGAAGCCCCAGCCAATGGTCGACGGGGACGTGGTGGTCTTTACTGGGGCCCGTGGCCGTTCAGTAATGTGTAGAAGGGACGGGACTTTGCTGGGCTTCGGGTCCGAGCCGGAGAAGCGTGAATTTTCCGCCCTGACCTATGGCCAGTTGAAGCATTACGCCGACGCCTTGCGTCAGATCTCCGATGATCCGACCAGACTGGTTTACGTGAAACATATTTTGCACCTTCTGAAGAAGGCCAACAATCAGCTGACCATGCCGAGCAAGCCAACAGTTACGACGACCACGGCCAGCGGTAATAAAGTCCAGCTTACGCCGAAGGGTACTGCCACTGTGCCGACCACGGCGGTTCCGGGGATTCCCGTGAAGGCTCCAGCTCCGGCTGTGAGCGGCACTGGATTCGGCGCGCAGTTCTTACAAGCGATTCAAACAGTACCTGGCACAATTAAGAATATTTTGCAGCCTTCTCGGACCGCCAAGGTTGAAAAGCGCCAACAGCTAGCAAAGACAACGGTTGCTGTGCCAACCACGGCCAAGCTGGCAGGGCAGAAACAGACGCCTGATGTCAATAAAACCGCCATGCCAGAGAAGCCGGTTATGGTTCCTCCGACGCAGGCACCGCCGAAGGCCGGAGCTTTACGCATTACTATCACGCCGAATGCTATTCGATTTAATCCGACTGACGTTCCTTCTTTCAGCAGCATTATTGCCGATCATGCTCAAAACTTCTCTGCGGATGATTTTAGAGACATCCGCGCTGGCCGTATTCCCAATCGTCCATACGATACACATGTCCGTGCTTTGATGTCAGATTTGGCGCAAGTATCAGGCTTTATGGACGCCATGCGCGATGCCAGAGCCAACGCCCAGGAAGCCTACGCCAAGGCCATGGAACAGGCCAAGGTGGTGCGCGCCGATCTGGCCCAGGTTATCAATAAGGTAGATAAAACTTTGGCTCAAAAGATTGCTCCGCAACTGGCCAGTTATGATCGAAAAATGATCGCTATTGCTGTTCCTAACGGGTTAAGCGCTACAGACATGGAAGAGGTATTAAGCGATTTCCTGAGCGACAAAGCTATGTCGGCTGATAAGGCAAAACAAGCGCGAGATATCTTACGTAACCGTCCTGACCTGGCAATGTTATTCTTAAGTCCCGCGGACTTGAAATCCATGGGTAAAATACAGCCCGGATCTAGCGTGCGTATGAGCGTGTCTGCTATGGCCAAGAAGTGGGTGGAAAAGTCCCGTCAGTTCTGGCAGAAGCTGGAAGGCGGCAATTTCGACAGCTGGCATACCTTCTTTATTAGCAAGATCCAGCAGCTGCTGGATACCGGTTCCAATAGTCTAAAATGGAGCGTCGTCGATTCCGTGGCGGTGGTGGCCTTGGCTGCGCCGGATTACGCCCAAATTGATAGTGACGTACAGGGGCTCCTGGGCAGGCTAAAAGTCAAGTTCCAGGACAATGCCATGACCGATGAGGTAGCGAAAGTCATCATGCCGGCCATTGCTTGGGGAGATAAGGCGCAGGTAGCCCGCACCGAGAAGGTGTTAATTGAGGTTATGGGTTCGGAGAAGTATGCCTTGGCCAAGAACGCGGCGCAAGCAGCCATTGCGGAAGCCCAGGCTGCAGCTGGCTTCGTGCTGTCCAAAGCAACGGCCAAGGGTGCGCTATTGTTTACGGTTTACAGGCGCTGGGTAGAGAAACAGCAGCTTATTGATCGGCTGGTCGCGACGGGAGATGCTGAGCAGGCTGCCTCTGAGAAGGCCAGCCTTGCTGACTGGCTGACGAGGTTTGCACCGGATTACGAACTGCAGTATAGCGCCGACGGTCAAGTGATCGTCAAGAAGACGCCTGAGGCGACTTATGAGCGCGCGGAAAAGCAGGTTGTTAGCGCTGACGCCTCTAGACTTACGCCGGAAGAAGCGCAGATTTTGTTCTATCAGCGTGCTATGCGCGATATCGTTAAGAAATATCAAGCTGGCGAAATTACTGACGCAGCCATGCGCGACGGGTTACAGTCCAATCTGGATGAGATCACCAAGCTGGAGTCTGCCATGGGCATGTATGAGCGGCCGCAGCCTGTGGATGCTCCGACGGTAGCCGCCGAGGTGGCCGAGCCGAAAGTTCTTACGCATACCACTGTGGTGCCCGACTACGACAAGGGTTCTATGTTTACGGACACTGGTACAGTGTTGACCACGGAAGGCAGCCAGCAGCTTGTGCCGTCGCAGGAAGCGGTCGTGCCGTCTAAATTGCCCAGCGTGACCGTGCCGCCCACAGCAATGCCTGTGACCAATGTCGTGCCCGAGAAGCCGCAGCCCTTCTGGTGGCGAGTGGCTAATATGTTGAAGTCGAGCATTACTCAAGGTCGTCAGCCATCGGCTAACGCTGTGTCGTTAGCCTCAACAGCAACATTGAGGGCGGCGCTGTCGGATGCAGTAGTGATCCGCGCCAACTTGCTGCAGACTCTCCGCGAGGCCAGGGAAAAACTGGCGCAAACGATCGATGCCCAGTTGCGTGTCCTGGATGAGACGCTGACGCCAATGGCGCTGGCCGCCGGGTTCGACGATGCGCAGTCTTTACGTCAGGCAGTAGACGCGTTCATGAGCGAGCAGCCGGTTTCTGCTGACATGGCCCAGAAATTGTTGCGGGCCGTTAAGGCGCATCCGGAGTTATTACAGATTTATGGGCATGCCCCGGCCGAGATGTCATCAGGTTGGCAGCCAGGATCCAGCGTGCGCATGAGTGTAGTCGGTCTCGCCAGGCTATTGCTCGATAAGTCCCGGCAGCTCTGGCAGAAGCTTGAAGACGGCCGGTTCGACAGCTGGCATGAATATTTCATTAGTAAAATTAAGCAGTTGCTGGACACTGGCTCTAACAGTTTGAAGTGGAAGCCGGCGGAAGCCTTGGCGGTCGTGGCTTTGGCTGCGCCGGATTATGCCCAGATTGATAATGATGTACTCGGGTTACTTGATGGCTTCGCAAGGCAGTTCCAGGCAAATGCGATCACTCCGCAGCAGGTTGCCGAGGTCGTCATGCCAGCCATGCCTTGGAGCGACAAGGCGCAGATATCCCGTATTGAAGCGATCCTTATTAAGGTTATGGGGCCGGAGAAATATGCCCTGGCCAAGGCTGCGGCTAAATCGATTATTGAGACTGCCCAGGCGGCGGCTGGCTTTGCGTTGACCAAGGCGACTGCCGCCCGGAGCGTTATCCTGACGACTGTCTACGGCTTCTATTTGAGGAAGAAGGCCAAGATCGATCGCTACACCGCCCAGGGTGATTCTGCCCTGGCCGCGCAGGAGAAGGCGAGCCTGGTCAAATGGCTCAGGAGCTGGATAGAGGTTGGCTACGACTTAACGTATAACGCATCTACAGGCGAGGTGTTGTACAAGAACCTGCCGGCGGAGAATGCCGAAGTGCCGGGTCTGACGCCGCAACAGGTCCAGATATTGAGACATCAGGAGCAGATCCGCGCTCTGGTGGTCGAATACAATAAGGATAAAGACATTGCGAAGTTGCAGCAGGCGTTACAGTCGCATCTGGATGCTATCACCGAGATCGAAGCCAAGGCAGGCCGTTATGTCCGGCCAGAGCCCGTGGCTGCTCAGCCCATGACGACTGCGGCCGATGGATCACGTGCTGCTTCTATCTCCGCCGGATTTGGCGAAACGACTTTGGCAGATACCGCTGGCGAACTGTTGCCGCAGCAAGAACGGCCGGGCTATGTAGCTCCGCTGTCGCCGGTCGCTCCGGCCAAGCCTATCAACGCGCCTGTTATCGTTCCACCGCTTGCCGCTGCAGCTACTGATGATTTGTCCAAACGGAATGTGTCGTGGTTGGCGAAACTAGATCAGCGTTTAGAGGAATGGGCGACGCCCAGACCGCGCCAGGAGACCACGGCGCCGCCAGCCAATAATAAGCCGTTGTTCTCTCTGTTCAGCAAACCTGCTGCTTCCGCCGCGCCATTGCGCCTGGCTTTTGCCGACGCTGCAATGAGTGTTAATAAGCCGACATTTGAATCAATAGTACAGAAAATTCATGGCAGTCTACACGAGAAGCAGCAAGCATTCGCCAAAGATTTCGATACAGAATTATTGCCACGGTTGAATCGCTCCGGGGCGGATACGCAACCACAAGTATTTGTCGTGAAGGGTGAAACTGGTAGCGGTAAGACGGTGCTGGGTTCAGTGGCCATGGCCCTGAACACCGGGAAGAAAGTGGTGATGTGGGTAAACAGTCTGGGCGCTGCCAATGGTGCCTTTAGCGACATTGTCCAAAAGGTAGTGCCCCAATTCCCAGCCCTCAAGCCGGTCATGATCAGCATGAAGGATACGCCGGAAGAGCGTAAGCACAAGGCACAGGAAGCCAACGTCATTATTATTGAAGATGTGGTTCTTAAATCTATCCGTAATAGTGCCGCCGCAGGAATCTCCGGCAATGAGAATGATAAAGAACTATTGGCTTTGTTGCTCAATTCTCAGTCCATCTTGTACCGCGATGAATTGGTGCCTAACCCGGTCTTAAACGGTGGTGGTCAGTCACAACGTAAGGTGGCGGCCAATGTCAGCCGTGGCGTTTTGAGCATGTTTAAAGTTATCAAGGACCGTTTTGAAGATGTGCGGTTGCGCAAGGACGTGCCAATTGAGGTTGCGATAGAGGCTGGTGCGATTGGCGAACTGCTAGACCAGGTGGAGCAGAAGATCGAGAGCGTACCAGTGGCGGTCTTGGAAAAGAACGGCGTGCCGGATGCGCTGAAGGTGTTATTGAAGAAGTTAGGTGAGAAGGCCGCCGGAGCCAGGACTATCGAGCAAATACGTGGCTTGCCCAATGGTCAGGGCGAGAAGCTTATTGCCGACTTGCAGTCGGTAGTTCAGGCCATTGCTGATTTGCGGGAAGGCCGGCTATCGTTGGTGCCCGGTCACGGAGGCAAGGCCTTTATTACTGATCAATATGGCGTAGCCAACATGGATGTAACTCCGCAGGATGACCGTTTGGCTGTGGCGAACGCAGCGGTGGCGCAGCAGGCTGCGGAAAAGCTTGCACTACACGAGATGGGCCCGGATCCCAAGGATGTACGCAGGCAGTCGGAAGGTTCGCGTACGTCAGATATGAATATTATTCGCGCGGCCAAAGAATTTGGTACAGATGTGGTCTTGGCTTCCGCCACCCTGGGCGATCTGGATGTCTTGGAAGGCTTATATGATGCGGATATTATAGGCAAAGACAGAATTAAGGCTCAGGATAAGCAAGACTTCGACAATATGTCGTTGGGAGGTCGTGCGGCTAGCCGGTTGCCGGTCAACAAGACCGATGCGAACAGTATCGAGCAGGCTCTGAATTATGTAAAAGCACAAAATATACCAGGCAAGATCATGCTGGCTTACACCATGCGTGAGCCGGGCCTCAAAGGTTCGCGTTTCGATGAGGATATGCGCAAGATTATGGCCACCGCTGCCGAGATGGGCCGCAAGGTGCTGATCTATGAACGTACCGGAGAAGTCTTTAGCGTGGATCCCAAGCTGGGTTGGAATTCGCTTGAGCGATTAAGTGATGAGGAAAGTTCGGATCCTTTAAGTCGCGTGAAAGCGATCATGAAGTCACCGCAGGAGAATGGCTGGGTAGTGGTCGTGTCTTTGGCCGGTACCCGTGCGTTGACACTTGAAACTCAGGCACAGGATAAATATTTTATCTTGGCTGATAACAAGAGTGATAAGCAGACTGTTCAGCAGGCTATTGACCGTACGCGCGGCGAATATGATCCGGAAGATGACCGTATACATTTCGACCGGACCCCGCAGACCGAGCTGATCGTGCTGGGTGCCAGCGAAAAGAGTACGCCCGAGTATATTCGTCAGACGTATATCAATCTTAATAGGTTGCAGCGTGAAAGCTTCTCGTCGGAGCTTCTCAACTTGATTCAGGATTTCTATGCCAATTCTTTCATGGAAAGACTGATCATGGATCCGCGCAGTACGCCGGCCTTGGCTGGTCAGCTGAAATTGGCTCGAAAGGCCATGCTGCATGAAAATAGCCTGCGGCGGCACCAGAACGTCACCGGAGAGGTCACAGATACGGTTACGGATATCGAAATAGCCCTGAACGACGGTCTAGCCAGCCTGAAGCAGTTGTTTGCTCGGGATGGAGAATTGTTCAAGTTAATGACTGAGGAACAACGGCTGGAGATCGAGGAGAACATTTTAGGTCTGGAAAAACTGCAGTTCCAGCCGGGCGTCAAGGATTCGGATGCCAAGGCGGTGATTGATGCCCAGACTCCGCTGGAATTGACCAAGGCGATATCGGCGGTTGCTTCTCAAGATAAGATCACACAAAAATCGCCTGGTTTCGGGCCGGAGCTGATGGTGTCCGAATCACGGATGAATGTCCGTACGCAGGACGAAACAGGCAAGGACACCAAGACTACTGTTCGTTTGCGCACGCCGCTGAATGGGCGTATCGACGATTTACGCAATAAGGATATCGTAATTAATGATCAGAGCAAGCCGGTTACCTTTACGGTTTCTATGGAGGCGCAGAAAGAAACGTTTAAAGAACAGTTGAAGAACTGGCTAAAGCGTAACAAGAATACTTCGCAACAAACCACAATATCGCTGCTTCCGGGTGAAGTGTTTGATTATCGTACTGCCAAGGTCTATAAATTCAACACCGAAGATAAGACAGAAGAGCAGCTTAAGGCCGAATCGCAGAAGACCGGCCGGTACGGATTCGACGAACAGAAGCCGGTGGCGGCAGTGGTGCCGGTGGGCATTGGTGTTGAGGGCTATCAATTGGCCCGCTTGGATGATCAGGGCCGGTATGATCTGCCGCTGGATGTTAAGATGCGGGTCTATGAGCAGGAAATACCGTTAGCGATGCGCGGTTCAGCCATAGCGAAGGTCAATCCAGAGGCTATTGTGGCGGAAGATGTAGTCGTGCAAGGCGTACAACTGCACAAGGGTGATTTGAGGATAGAACTGCCTGTTCTGGGTGTCAAGGCAGAAGGCCAGACGGTTACTTTGATCATGGATCAAAATCAGCCGGATAGACCCAAGCTGGCGGTACTTGAGCAGATACAGAAGATGGCGTCTTCTTTACCGCTGGAAGTCAAAGACAGCGTGATCTCTATGCCGCTGGCAGTATTGCATCCTGGTGTTGTCTTGGTCGACCGACAGAAGCCGGTGCCCGCTGATGAGCCCGGCCAATATCGGTGGGAATCGCAGGGCATTGGTTTGCAGACTCGTCCTGGCCTGGAGGTGAGCGATGAGGACGTGGTCGATATATCGGCCTCAATTCTAAAGGTTGTCGATGACTCTGATGAGGTTACCGCTCTGTTAGCCGGGGACAGTGATATTAATGTCCATTCTATTGGCGTATCCTATGCGGATGGCAAGATACCGTCGCTATCTGATCAAGAAACCAGCGCAAAGAACGCTTTGGCCTGGGCTAAAGATAAGTTAAGCGTCAAAGTTCAGAAGTCGACATCAGACTTGGTTAAAGAAACCTTTGATAAATATGAGGCAATGCGTACTAGCGCCAAAGCAGGTGACAATAAGGCAGAGGCCAACTTGGAGCTTGCCTCTGTTGCAACTGAGATATTTGGCTGGACACAGGCAGTGTCTACAGCAGAAGAAGCAGGAGAAGTGACACTGGCTGATGGTAGCGCAGCTTCTAAGAGCGCTGGTCGAGGCAAAGGGCCGGGTCAAGCCGCAAAACAAGCGTTGACAGTGCTGGCGGCCACCTCTCTGGGCATGGGCTCCTTGTCGGAACAGGCCAAGGCGAATGATACAACCGATAAGAATGCCCCAGCGGTACAGGCCATGTCCACTTCTTCTCAAGCAGGATCCAAGGCGCCGGCGGTTAATAAGTATGAACAGCCGGCCAAGGCAGCGGCGCCGCTGCCTATTGTTGTGTCTGACCAATTGCTAAAGGATACTAATTTAGTTGTCGTTTCTTCTGTTAAGTATGATGAAAAGGGTAAAGTAATAGTTACGGCAGCCCTACAGCCAGACAAGGTGAAACATAATTCGCAGGATGATCAGGATAATAACCGTCCCGGACCAATGAATGGACCATCGGCGCCAACAGCGCCAGTTATGCCTAATACCGCTGCGGTGCCGCCAGGGTCGGCTGGTCCTGGTGCGTTGCCTGGTCCTAGCGGCGGCTTACCACTTTCCTCGACTGTTCCGGCTGCGGGGGGTGGTTTTGGTTCCGGCCTAGGCATGCCGCCTATGGCTTTCCCTAGCCCCGCATTGCATCTTTCTTTTGATAGTCTACGAAGCCAAGTCATGCATGTTGCTCAAGCAGATATTAGTAACAAGAGCTTCCTTAAATCGTTTGCTGGTGACGGCGGTCGTACGCTCTATCCCAGCCTCTCCTCGGAGGCTTCGGGATATGGTAGGGCAAATGAGGAAAATAGTAGCAACAACATTGTAGAGGCTACATCCGGCGATGTGTTGAGCGTCGGACAGGTGAAGAATGGCAGTAACAACGGTGCTGGTTTGGGAAGTCTGTCCCTGAACCAGGCGATCGAAAAGACCGGACGGGCAAGCAGCGAGGTTACGACAGCAAGCGCCGAGAACGAGAGAGGCGCACAGGTTGAGAGTACTGCATCTGGAAACGTAAATAACAGGTTCGCGCGGGCTTCGATCCCGGCAGCTGGTGCGAATACTTACAATAACGCGGGGACGAGCGACAACCAGGTTATTACTGCTGGCGCTTATGTAAGAGAAGCGCAGCGTAACGAAGTAGTAAGTAGTGTCCGTGCTGATCGCAAGATCGGTATGGTTATCGTAGACAGGGCTCGTAATTGGGCCACACGTTCTCTGGAAGTTGTAGGCAGTGTGTTCGGTTCTGCTGCATATGCTGCTGAAGGCGTCCAGGATAGTACAGCTGCGAGAGCTCTGGGTAACCAGGCGTTCTCTGTGAAGAAAGACAATGAGCAGGGTGCTGGCCGTGAGGCTAGTGGAAAGTCTGCAATTGTCGATGTTGTTGGAGTGTTGAGTAATGCTAGCAATAGCATTACGAGAAGCTTCGATAACAAGGCTGAATGGTTCCGTTCGCAAGTGCATAATGTGTGGGCACTGCAAGCCAAGGAAATGTCGGCCATAGCTACACGCGTAATACGTGAGTATACGGGTGTGGTTAATAGTAATCGTTCTGACAGGGCTCATCGCGTAAGCGTGAGTGCCGCTGGTGGTAAAGAGTCTGTAACCAATGGTGCTGTCTCTGAAGGTGTAAGGCCTGAAGAGTCCATGGTTCAAGAAGTGTCGAAGGTCAGTACGACTAGACACGATCAGGCTCTGAACGTACAAGTTAGTAATGGTGCTGCGAATCGTGTAAGCACCGGTAGTTTGGTAGGTGTAAGAAGTATCCTGATCGGTTTGAATAAGATCGGTGAGGTTATTGTAGACAAGGCTCGTAATTGGGCCACACGTTCTCTGGAAGTTGTAGGCAGTGTGTTCGGTTCTGCTGCATATGCTGCTGAAGGCGTCCAGGATAGTACAGCTGCGAGAGCTCTGGGTAACCAGGCGTTCTCTGCGAAGAAAGACAATGAGCAGGGTGCTGGCCGTGAGGCTAGTGGAAAGTCTGCAATTGTCGATGTTGTTGGAGTGTTGAGTAATGC
>JAAXVU010000012.1 GCA_013335325.1 Candidatus Omnitrophota bacterium
CTGTTCCGCCAACTGCTGGTGCCCTATTCATCAGATCTGCCGGATCAAGACAGCCAAACTGCATACACTGTCCAATCGCCTCTGCGATCTCTTTCGATTTCTCTTCGTTGTAACCGATCCACGACCTAAAATCCACAAACGTGGCCGGAACGCTTCCGGTGGTCTCCCCATAAGCGGCAGACATCTTCCGGTAAAGCACTTTATTCTCGATATTACGCCAAACCTCGTAATCCTTGACGACCAACCCCGGATACTTTGTCTTCATCTCATCGAGAAAAGGCTTCTCATGGCCACAATGAGGACACCCCTCTCCCCAAAAGAAATAAACCACGACCTTTCGGTCAGTTTGATCTGCCCGTATCGCAGAAACAGACATTAACAATGCAAGAGAAACAAAAAGACCAAAAACAATCTTCCTCATCGTTTAAACCTCTATTAAATCGCCTTCACGCATGTGGTGATAATGCTCACCATAGAAACGTTTGAACTCCTTCACAGCCAAACGACCTGTGCAGTGCAACGGAAAGACATGGCAAACACCAAGCTTTGGTAAACTTTCGACGATCTCACGAATTTGATCGGGCTCCATATCCTTAAGGTGAAACCCGCCAATAGCGACACCGATGTCTTGATGAAAATGTCCCCGGACAGCCCGAAGAATATCCGGCAATTTGGGATGGGCACAGCCGGTCAAGACACCCAGCTTCTTTCCATCCATGATTACCAAGGCCTGTTCATACAAAATGCCGCGTCCAGAGCTGCCCGACAACTCACCGGAAGTGTAAACGCCTTCCCTGATCATCGTCGGCTCCGGGGTTTCCACCAACGTAACGCCGAATGAACGGATTTTGTCTTTCAATTCGACCTTGAAGTGCGGAACAACGTAAACCTTAAGATCTTTATGTTCTTTGAGAACAGACCACAACCCCGCGATATGATCCCAATCGTCATGAGAAATCACTACATGACGGATCTTTGACAAATTGATCTTCTGCTTTCGGATATTACTCATAAAAACACGCGCATCGCCAAAAGTATCAAACAAGACATCGTCGCCAATCAAAAAGGCAATTCCCCAGCGCTTGATCATGCGCTGCCATTTAGCGGAACCATCTGCTATGAGTTTTACCTTCATGCCTTCGCCTCAATTTTCCGAACAATCTCCTCGAAAGCAAACGCGGCAGCGGAAGACTTCTTGGCCTCAATAAACGGACTGCCCTTGTCACCAAGATCAACAAGATCTGGATCAAGCGGAATACGCCCGAGGAAAGGCACTCCCATTTCCTTGGCGGCTTTCTCTCCGCCGCCCTGCTTGAAAAGCGCGATCTCGACCCGGCAATGCGGGCACACAAGCCCGCTCATGTTTTCGATCACACCAATGACCGGAATATTAAGTTCGCGTGCAAACATAATGCTTTTACGCGCATCAAGAACCGCCACATCCTGCGGAGTCGTCACGATAACCGCACCGCTAATCTTGGAGAGCAATTGGCATACGCTTAACGGCTCATCGCCTGTTCCCGGCGGAGAATCAACGACCAGATAATCCAAGATACCCCAATCTACATCCCCCAAAAACTGACGAATGACCGCCGCCTTCATCGGGCCCCGCCAAATATAAGGCGTATCAACACCCTTCCCCAAAAGAGCAAGGCTCACCACTTTCAAGTTCGGAAGAACCATAACCGGAATCATATCCGTCCCGAACTGATCCATTGTCTGATCCTCAATCCCGAGCATCTTGGCGACATTGGGCCCATGAATATCCGTATCCAACAAGCCAACGTTTTTACCTGACATGGCAAGGGCATACGCCAGATTAACGGCAACCGAAGTCTTCCCAACGCCTCCCTTGCCGCTCATTACGACGATCACCCGCTTGACCGACGCCATTCTATCGTGGACTTTCTTCTCCTGTTGATCAACCTGATTTTCGCTCTGACACCCCATAAAATACCCTTTCTGTAAAAAAACAACTTCCGCTGAATCAAATAATGAGCAATCAATATTCCATCTCACTATTTAACCAACACGCTTCAATACAATATCACCCAAGATCGCGTCTGCATGACTGGCAATAACCGGACATTTGACCTTGAACAGAAAATATATCTTCCTTCCCGCATCGGTCAAAGCCTCATAATTACCCTGTCCCTTGCTGATCACCAGATCTGCCTCTTTGAATATCTTCAGAAATTCATCAGAACAATATTTCAAGACCGTCCCTGGAGCATCAACCCCGCTGGATATGACTCGGGCGACCTTGTCGATCCCGCAGAAAACCGCATCTTCAATCAACGCGTCATTAAGGGCCGGTTTATCCCGAACAGCAAAGATCACTTCCCGGCCTTCATAGAACTCCTCGATAAATATCCGGTCGCAAACGATCTCTCCGGCATTATCCGCCAAGTAAAGGACTGTTTTGGCCCGGCTTAAATCCTTTTTTAATTTCTCGAATTCAAAAGTTCCATCCCGGCCTGCCGGAAAATCCCCTGCCAAAAGCTTCTGAACCTCTTCCTCGACATTCAGTGTATTCTTGGCTCCGTAATCAATAACATTGCCCGCGATAGCAAGCTCTACCGCTGCCAGTAGGCAATCACCGGACTGCGCAACCTTTTTCTTGAGCTCCGGATATAATTCCATTGCCCGGCGATTGCTCTGGTCCTTAAGCCTCTTGTAAGGATCGCCCGCCCCGCACCTCTTCGCGACAAGCTTCGATATCTCCCGGGCTATTTCCGGCGGCGTTAACCCCCAGGAAAATTCGGGAATCTTCGCCGCCAGGTCATTCATAATTTCTTTATGTACAAGCTCATTCCCTGTAACCAAGCGCCCCTGCTCAAGAGCTTGTTTAAAGAAACAAGGAATACAATCCAAATATGTTCTCATCTTCACGTCCTGCCTGAAAAGATATCCCGCGATCCTTGATCAGGACGCGCCTTCGGTTTTAAGTAAATAATCTGCTATCGCTCTGTAAAGAGTGCTGACTGAAAGGATCGAACAATGCAAATGATCGGCGGGCAAGCCCTTAAGCCGTGCGATGATCTCACCCGCAGAAATCAACAATGCCTCCTTGATCGTCTTACCATCTGCCAGTTTGGCCGCCATGGCAGCGCAAGCGCGTGTCGCACAGCAACCTTCTGCGTAATACTTTATCCCAACGATCCTTTCCTGCTGGATCACAAGATAAAACTCCATCGCGTCGTCACAAGGCCCCTTCAAATAAGAAGACGCCTCGCAATCATTCATCCGGCCAAAATATTTCGGATCATTGACAAGATCGATCACCTCCTGCGGATACCCGCCCGCACCGCCACCCATATCTTGCTCCATTTCTTCCTCCAGCATTACACATTCTCAAAAGCAAAACTTTTTTTAGACAAAAAAGGCAGCGTCTCTTCACGTAAAAATGAATTCCGCACGCCCAGCTTTACCTTTTTACCGCCGGATTCATCCGAGATCAGATATTGCTTCCGTTCATCCATATCTGAAAAGACCGCTTGATCGCCCGAGCAAGACGCAACCAAATCGATCCCGTTTCTGGTCAGAACAAATACCGGGATCTGTTTTGATATCTGTAACAAGGCGCAAGCGCCTATCTTTCGACGGACATCACCTGACGCACAGCTCCAAACGACATCTGCATAACGCTGTATCTGCTCGACCATTGCCTCAGACACTCCAGTCGTACAAACAACAAGAATCGTAAGCGTGATCTCTCCCTGATTTTCCAAAGCCCGGATTCTCTCCAGTCTATCGGCGTCATGACCGCTCACAGTAACCGCGATCTTTCTGTACCCCAGCTTGATCGCCTTCTCGACACCTTTTTCCTGCAAAATCAGCGCGTTATCAAAAACGACATGACAACCCAGCTCCTTAAGCCGATCTCTGATACCGCGAATCGGAGAGGTCAGTACAAGGCTGTTCATGCGCGCGCCAATCCCCTGCACAACTTCGGCGTTATCCGTTATGACCGTCCCGGCCCCGTCGCAAACAACAACCGCCGCTTCAATGGCTTTCTTCTGCAAGGCAAACATCAACATTTCTGAAGCGCCATAGGCAATAGCCACATCGCCGCCCAACAGCTTTCTATGCGGAGTAAAGAGTCCGTAATCTTTAATCTTTGATTCTATGGCCTTTCTGATCTCCTGCTTGATCGCTTCCTTATTCGTTCTGTCAACGGCCTTGAAGCCCTCATAAAGATGGCTGGCCAAGGGGCAATAAGACATCGTCGGGTCAGTGATATTGATCACCTTCCCATCTAAAACGCTGACAAATGACGAAAAGTACCTTAAAACGTGTATGTCGCGATTAACTGAATCAACCATGCTGACTCTTCGGAAAAATTAAAAAGTAACAACCTTATCGCTTGTCTTCACGATCTCATACATGTCTTTCATCGTCGAGATCGGACACATATCAGAACTCTCCTGCTCCCGGGATTTGATACATGTTCCGCAGGCATAAATCTTTCCTCCGGACTTCATGAATTTATCCGCCTGCTCAACCGTATTGTACTTATCGGTACCGATTTTCTGATATTCAACCCCTTCGCCCATGAAAAATACCTTAACCTCGTCACTCTGGGCAATACAGAAATTGGCATATCGCAACGCATTCCAACAGGTTTCAGCATTGTTGACGGAAATAATGACTCCGATCTTCATGACGCAACTCCTTTCTTAGTCCCAACACCAGCCTTATTCTTCTGGCGAGCCAGCTGGGCATAAGCCCAGCAAAAAGGACACGCCTTTTCCAAATTATTCATAATTAAAGCAAATCGCGACTTTGGAATAAGCCTCCTGACAATACACAAAGGACATATCTGACAAACAAAAGCGAGGACTCTTAAAAACACTCTCATAACACGGCCCCTTTCAAGCGATCCCAAATCTTTACGATCTCAACTTTCAGACTGGCACTTTCGCCTTCCATAATCGTGCGTCCCTGAATAACCGCATCAACCACCGCACGATCAAACGGCAGACGCCCGGCAATGGCCACGCCGTTATCTGTACAATATTTCTCAATCTGTTCGGTCACAGCCGGATTGATATCCCACTTGTTCACAACGAGCGATACCGGTATTTTAAAATGCTTCCCCAAGTCGATCACGCGTCCGGCATCGTGCAAACCCGAACATGACGGTTCGGTCACCAAAAGCACCGCATCAACCCCAGACAAAGACGCCATCACAGGGCATCCGATCCCCGGCGGGCCGTCAATGATCACCCAGTCCCGGGACGCTTTCTTGGCGATCTCCTTGGCCTTCTGACGGATCTGCGCCACCAGCTTTCCCGAATTCTCTTCGCCTATGCCAAGCCGGGCATGAACCATGGTTCCAAAACGCGTTTCAGAAACAAACCACTCTCCGCATAAATTCTCTTCCATGGTAATTGCTGCCGCCGGACAAACCCGCGCGCATAGACCACAACCTTCGCAAGAAGACATATCGATGGACAATTTCTTTGTCACAGCACCGAACCGGCAGACCTCCAGACACCGGCCACAGCGCACACAGGCCCTTTCATCGATCCGCGCCTTCTTGCCACTTTTGAACTCATGACGTTCGACAACCTTCGGAGTCAAAAGAAGATGCAAATCCGCCGCATCGACATCACAGTCAACCATGACCTTGTTGTCAACCAGCGCGGCCAAAGAACCGGTCATAACGGTTTTCCCGGTCCCGCCTTTACCGCTAAGAACGACGATCTGCTTCATTCTTCACCTGACAAATATTCTGATAAAGTTTACTAAATATCTTCGCCATGACCAAAGACTTGTCAGCAAGCGTTTCTCCCGACGAATATCGCACGGCGATCTCACGGTCAAAAGGGATCTTGACCAGGACAGGGATTCTTTCCGTGCGGCAATAATCTTCCGCTGCGTCATTGCCAAGCCCGGCCCGGTTGATCACGACACCAAAAGGAATCTTCATCTGACGAACAACGTCAACAGCCAGCGTCAGGTCATGCAGACCGAACGGCGTTGGCTCGGTCACCAGCACGCAAAAATCCACGCCCTTGATCGCGGCCACGACCGGGCACGACGTCCCCGGAGGCGCGTCAATGATCGTAAGCGCATCCGGATCGATCCGCTCTTTTACGCGACGAATAATAGTAGGCGATAAAACTTCGCCGACATTCATCTTGCCGTGGACAAAATATACCTTCCCGCAAACGCCTTCTTCAATAACGCCGATAGATCTCTGCTCTTCCCGGATCGCGCCTTCCGGGCAAAGCAAGCTGCAAGCTCCGCACGCGTGACACAAATGCGGGAAAACAAGAACCTGCGGCTTTTTGTCAGGGCTTGGGATAACAGCCAGCGCGTGATATACGCAAACCTCGGCACACTTGCCGCACCCTGTGCATTTTTTCGTATCCACTACCGGGACAGGAACAGAGACAGGAATTTCCCCCTGAAATGCAGGCTTCAAAAAAAGATGGGCATTGGGCTCTTCCACATCACAGTCCAGGAAACGTACAGAACCCGCCACCAAGGCCATATTGACCGCGACTGTGGTCTTCCCCGTACCGCCTTTGCCGCTGGCGACCGCAATGATCATCGACCCATACCCGACTTAGAGGCGCTGTCCGGAGCAATAGCCCGGGTCAACTTTCCCGCTTCATAAGCAGCCACCGCTTCTTTCACCGTGCTGGTTGCGCCGGTAAAAATCGATACCCCCGCTGCGCTCAATGTTTTAAACGCATTGGGACCTACGTGACCGGTCAAAACAATAGCCGCACCCTTGGAGGCTACCAGTTGAGCAGACTGAATACCTGCCCCGCCAGAAGACTCAATATTCGGATTGGCAACTCCTTCAACCTCTCTGGTATGCAGATTGAAAAATACAAAAAACCGACACCGCCCGAATCTCGGATCAACCTCTGAATCCTCTTTCGGTCCTAAAGCCGTAACACATACTTTCATCTCAACCTCTTTTCTGAACCATTAATGTTGGCAAGAGTGCCCCTCATCGCCATGCCCCTTGCAAGGCTCGATCCCGCCCAAAGAATTCTTGAGAAGAGCCGCTATAGCATCCTTGACTGTCCCCTCAAATCCAAAGATCTTGACGCCTTTCATGGCAAACTTCTGCTGAGCACCCATGCCCATTCCGCCTGCGATAACATGTGTAATATCATGTTTGACAATGGCATCAACAGCCTTGCACCCGCCGCCGCCATGCTGTTCCGGATTCGGAACGATCTTTGATCCGGCAATTGTCTTCCCATCCGCACCAATATCAACAATCAAAAAATTCGGACAATGCCCGAAATGTGCTGAAACCAATCCATCCAACCCTCTTTCATCTTCTAAAACGACTCCAATTTTCATATTTCCTGCTTTCCTTTATTTATTTTTATTAAACTTGCTGGCCTTTTGCCTTGAGCGCTTCAAAATCAGCCTGCAAACGGTCAAACTTCGCCTGCAACTCGGTGAGTTGCGAAAACTCATTCTGCCCCGATGCTCTTAAAGCCCTGAAGCAATTCCCGCGACCATGCCCAAGTCCGCGCCCTCCAAAGCCACGACCAAAGCCCCTAAATCCTGCCGGCAAACCGCTATCCCCAACCTTGACCACGCAATTCCCCCGTCCTCCGCCTGTCATTGCGCCTTGACTATAAGGCCCTGTTCCATCAAATCCTGGCATAACTACCTCCTTAATTTTGGAAATGATTTCCATTAAAAGATTAAAAAAATATACGCCTTATTTAGACAGACACTCCGTACACGTTCCATAAAACTGGATCAAATGATTATCGATCCTGAAATTATACTTTTGCGACAAACATTTTTCTGTACGATGCAAAAGCTCAACCTCGTCATCAATAAAATCCGTATAATCGATTACCCGCTTACATCCAGTACAAACCAAATGATGGTGGTGGTGCGCCCCCTTGGGGCCCTCGGTAAGTTCATAACGCGCTTTACCGTCGCCAAAGTCAAACTTGAAAACCAGTCCTAAATTGACCAACATGTCCAGTGTTCGATATATCGTCGTCAATCCGACATTCGGATATTTATTGTGAATTCGAGCGTAAACATCCTCGGCGCTTAAATGATCGTGCGTTGCAGACAAAGCCTCAATAATAGCCTCACGGCCAGCGGTAATGCGATACCCGCAGTCCTTAACTTTTCCGTGCCACCATTGTGGCCCACACCCTTTGCGACATGGCATAACAATTACTCCTTAATGGTAATTGTTTCCAATTATGAACCTTTTTCAATAAAATGTCAATAAGAAAGCCTCCAGAGGAATATTCCGGAGGCCTTCTTGCGAAGACACTGTGTTCCGAGAATTCTAGAAATCTACCTGTGCTCTCAAGCCACCAACAAGAATGGTGTCGTTACCATTGACAGCATCTCCACCGTACGGATTCCAGACAACCTGCAAATCCGGACTCAAATGAAAATGATCGTTCACGCGCCAGTTGTAATACCACTCCAGATGATTCTCGGTTTTGGCTTTTCGTGTCGAATCCTGATTCTTGTACTCATCGGATGGAAACACCTGCCCGAAAGCAAGCGCGGTCACATCTTCAGCTCGCCCCCACAATGAACCTTTGAGTTGCAACCCAAGGCTATACGCCTGTTCGAGGCCCGCCGCTGTCGCGATATCAAAATCATCCGCCGTGCTCAACACCACCTTGGGGTTCTGCCAGCCGTAACGGACAAACGCGCCCAGAACATCAGTCAATTCCTGATCGAAACTCAAACCATATCCATAACCGTTCTCTTTGTTCTTCTCCGTATCGCTCCAGCGGGTATGATTCTGTCCGTTGGACCACGCCAGCAAGCGGTAGTTGCCGTCACGGTCAAGCAAGCGAGGCTTGAAATTCAACTGTCCGCCAACAAACATCCCGTCTCCCGCGTCTTCCCCATCAGCATCTCCATCCACCGCGATAAGACCAATATCCGCCTTCTCGCCGATATCATAGGAAACACGTGCTCCCAGCCCGTTATCGGGAAACTCAATAACTGCGGAATTACGAAACATGCTTCCCAGAAACTGAGCTCCTTCATCGTTGGCGTAAGCATTGTTATCAACAACTGAGGTCGGATCAAGTTTACCAAAAGCAACCTTGAACGGCCCTTTTCCCGGCTGATGCTCATACCAGGCTTCCGTCACAGACACGGCATTGTCAGAATCATCCGCATCACGATTGACGCTGGAGAAAAGCTTCAGCTCATCATCAACGCCCGCGCCATCGCCGGTCTCCAGATGAATGAACGCATGACCTTGCTCGAATTCTTTGCCAAATTCAAGGTCGACTGAATAAGACGCATCTGTCACGTCCTCATTCTTGCTCAATTGACCATCGCCATTGGCATCCTTTACCCCCTGAACGATCATGGTCGCCCCACCGCCGATGGTAATGCCCTTAAGCGCGGAGGCAATCTCATCCAACGACTTCTTCTCCTGCCCTCGATCAATGCCCGACGTCTGCTCACGATCAAGCCGCTCCTCCAACTTCTGCAACCTTGACCGCAACTCGGCGATCTCATCGCCTGTGCTATCAGCAAAAACCACCGACGGCATTCCCAACATGACCCCAAAAACAAAAAACCAACCCAACAACCGCTTCTTCATATAACCCTCCTCGAAGAATGCCTCCGGTTGTCCGGTCGGTCTCTGCTTTTTAATAAACTCTGCGTGTGCAGTAGTTATCTACACCTGATATTCTGTATGCTCACTCCTCTTTCTTAAGACCGAAACGTTTTTTCTCCCGCTTCTCGATCTGAACGACCTCGGAATCATGAATACTGATGACGACTTCTCCATAACGAATCTGACGAATCGTCTCAATTATCTCATCGCGTAATACCTGTTCGTTCGCCAACGGCATCTTATTCAACCCCGCGTTAACTCCTCACCGCAAAAGAACCCCTAATGACTCTTCCGGCCATAAAGGTCAATGCGGAAATAATTCCAACGCCGATCAATCCGGCCAAAATGGTCGAGAAAGCGGCATTGCTGATAAAGGTTGCCTGATAATCCGGAAACAAAGCCGGAAACTCAAACCCTTGAAATTCCGCAAAAGAGAGCTTCCCAGCGACCCATTCCAGTCCGTCTGGAAAACTGCTGGCAAATGGACTCAACATGGCCGCAACAATCGCCAACCCGAATGACGCCAGCGTCACAGCCTTTTCCTTTGCCTGCCACGCTTCAGCAAACTTGCTCACCAACAAAACGACCACAACGGTCAAGATCGCTTCCCCGATCCCAACGAGCGCATGCACCGAAAGCATCGCGGTCACGGCCTTGGATAATTCAACGGCACCGGAAAGAGCCACTTCAATAGAGCAGGCCAGAGAAGCCAAAACAACTGATGCCCAGCAAGCCACAGCCAACGACACGGTTTGATGAACGCCCTTCTTCTTAAGGAGCTCCAGTAAATATCCAGCCCCGGCAGCACCAATAAAAGCCATGTTCACAACATTGGCACCCAACGCGTTCACGCCGCCATCTCCAAAAAAGACAGCCTGCACGGCAAGAACAAGCGCAATTGACAAAACAGCATACGGGACGCCTAAAAGCGAAACAGCGAGCATGCCTCCCAAAAGATGGCCCGACGTTCCATTCTGAACAGGAAAGTTCAGCATCTGCATGGCAAAGATCATGGACGTCACTGTCGCAAACTTGCCGACGGTCGGCTTCTCTTCCTGTTTACTCGCGAAATACAGAGCAGTAGCTCCACCCGCCACGCCCACTGCGATGGTCACGGGACATACCGCTCCCCCTAACATTATTGCCGGAATATGCATTGTCTCTCCTCCTATTATTTATTGAGTACTGCCGGTCAAAGTCCTTTGCCGGTTGACGTTATTCCCAATGTGCCGTGCTTGACACCCTTGAGCGTCTTTAATAAATTAGCCAACTTTAAGACTTCTACCGGCCGTCCTTTCACAGCGACAATCTCCAAACAATTGTCGTGATCCAAATGAATGTGCTGGGAAGAAATAATGACTTTCTGAAAATCGTGCTGAATGTCTGTAATCTTATTGAGGAGTTGTCTTTTGTGGTGGTCATAAATGAAAGTGATCGCGCCTGCAATTTCATCGCCATCTTGCCATTGCTGGCCTACCAGATCTTGCCTGATCAAATCACGGACGGCTTCCGAACGATTGGAATAACCCTTGCGCTTAATAAGGGCATCGAATTGCTTTGAAAGGTCGCCTTCCAATGAAATGCCGAAACGAACCAGACCTGCCATAACCATACCTTTCTGTGTTACGAATTTAAATATCGTAATACATCACTTACTAAAGTCAACCAATTAATACAAACAAACCCGAAAAACCTTCATCTCTCTGCAACAACAAGCATTTCAAAGTCTTCCGTCGTCAGTTTATGATTTCTCGAATAAGCCCCAAGTTTCGCGCCGAAAATATCGATCTTCTGGAATCCAAGCGACTTTAAAAGCCAGACGATCTCGCTGGGCACATAATAACGTTCGTTACAATTAAGTTCCCTTTTATTTCCGGAATCATCCTCAAAAATGACGGCATTATGATCACGGAAGGTCATCAGATCAAAGGAACACTCCTTGCACTGGGACTGACCTTCTTTCTGCGCAGATTTATAGAATTCGCTCACTGAATGAAACAGCGGGAACAATCCATTCAATGTGGTAAAAATGAGCTTCCCTTTGATGTTAAGCGCTTTTGCCGCGCTCTTGAGGATCGCAAAGTTCATCTCATCTGTTTCCATCAAGGAAAACCCTCCCTCACAAAGCATGATGGCCAGATCGAATTCGTTCTCAAAAGGAAGATCGCGCGCGTCATGCCGGTGAAAACTAATCGTCAGCCCCGCATCTTTGGCTTTCTCTCGTGCTCGCGAAAGCTGTGCCTCAGAAAGGTCAACGCCGATCACACGATATCCCCTTCTTGTCAATTCGATCGCATGGCGTCCGGTCCCGCAGCCGATATCGATGATCTTAAAAGATTTATCTCGATCGATCTCCTTCTCAATAAAATCACATTCGCCAGTAGTGCCCTGGACAAAGCACTCCTTGTCATACTTTTGCGCATAATTTTCGAATAATGCTTCGTACCATTGTTTCATTCTTGTCCGCCCTTCTTTCTCGAATTCAAGAAAACCACCGCTTGCCTCAAGGCAACTACGGCCCCACCCACAAAAAGAGCTCCTCCCGCCCCGGCAACGCAGGCCATTGTCGGCTTGCCGCAACAAGGACAAACAGATGACATCAAATAAACAGAAGATGTAACTGCCCCAAGCTGTAGCGATGCTTTATTGATCAACTTTATTTTCATTTCAACAGAACACCTTAATTAACTTGGGCAACGCCCGCCCCGCGACGAGTGAAATCACATAACAGCCAACGCAGAAAAGCACAATCGTTGCCCCTGATGCTGTTCCCCAATAATATGAGGCCACCAACCCGACAACGCCCGAAACTACACTAAAAATAACAGCCCATAATGTATACGAACGAGTATTCCTCGCGAAATTTCGACTGGCTGCGGCAGGCAAAACCAGCAGGGAATTAATGATCAAAACCCCCACCAAGCGGATCGAAAGCATAACAACTATCGCCAAGAGTATCGTAAAACTTGTTTCCAGTAGAAATACTTTTATCCGACGACTGCGTGCCAGCGAGCTGTTTACGCTGGTCAAAATAAGCGCGTTGCTGGCTACGCACCAATAACTCAGAACAGCAAAAAATACAACCACCAGCCAAGTAATCTCGGAAGGACTAACCGCAAGAATGTCCCCTATCAGATACTTCGTGTACTTTACGAACCCACCCTGTCGGCTTAATATCGTGATACCCAACGCCACCATAAACGCGAGGAATACTCCCAGAACAGTATCCATCGAAGCACGCGTCCAACCTTTGAATATGTTGATAAGAACAGCGAGGCATACCGCCATGATAATCATCGGCCATGTCGGATCATGAATGCCACACAAGACTCCAATGGCAATCCCGGCGAGCGCGGAATGCCCGAGGACATCGGTAAAGAACGCCATCCGGTTGCTGACAACCATAGTCCCCAGCATGGCATAAACAGGAGTAATGACAAGGACTGCCAAAAGGGCATTCTTCATAAAAAGATACTGCCCCCACTCAAACGGCAACAACATATCAACCAATTTATACCAAGCGTCAATCATCATGTTTTCCCGGAAGATAAGGATGGCAGGGCGGATACATTCCACAAACTCGGGCCAAATGCTCGAATCAATTTCTCATTGGAAAGGACTTCTTGGGGACCACCTTCAGCAATAATAGACCGGTTCAAAAGAATAATCCGATCAACATAAGGAGATATCCCGGACAAATCATGAGTGACCAGAATCACGGAAATATCGTGCTGTTTCCTGAGATCGCGCACAAGCTGATAAAAAATAGCGAGGCCCTGAACATCAACCCCCGAACTCGGCTCATCCAATAAAAGTAATTCCGGTTCGGCAGTCATGGCGATGGCAAGCAAGACTCGCTGAAGTTCTCCGCCAGACAACTCGCCGATCCGCCTTCTAATTAAATGGTCTGCCGAGAACACTCCTAAAATCTTTTTAACATTCTCAAGCGCTTTACGGGTAATCCCCATCCAGACAGGCCGCTTGCTTGTCGCTGCAACAACCAAATCTGCAACGCTGATAGGACAATCCAGATCGAACTGAAGTTTTTGCGGAACATAGCCAATGCGCGGACGCCTGCGCTCGACTCCACCGATAAGGGACACCATATTCCCCTGATAAGGCACTTCACCCAAAATTGCCCGTAAAAGCGTCGTCTTTCCGGCACCGTTGGGCCCAACAACAGCCAACACATCACCACAATGCAGATGAAGGTTGACGCCCTCCAGGATCATATTCCCTCCGAGACGAACCGTGAGATCGCTAATCTTAATGCAACAATGTCGGCAAGCGCCTCCGGCTAAAGGATCGGAGACGTCCTGATTATTTCGAGAAAGCATCTTTTAAAACCTCAAGATTCTTTTCCATGATCTTCAGATACGCATCAGGATCATCCGGACCGCTGACCACCGGGTCTAACATATAAACCGTCGCGCCGGTCTCCTTGGCAATCGTCTGGGCCGCAAGAGCAGGATACTGGGGTTCGCTGAACAACGCCTTGATCCCCGCCTTCTTAACGATATCTACCGTATCCGCCAGATCTTGAGCACTAGGCTCACTGCCTGGCTCTCTCTCGACAACAGCCGCGATCTCAAGCCCGAATTCCTGAGCAAAATAGGGAAACGCCTCATGAAAAGTAATGATCTTTTTGCCTTTATATTGCGCCAGATCGGCTTGCATCTTCTGACGCAAGGTTTCTAACTTTCCTACATACTCGTCGGTGTTCATACGGTAAAGTTCAGCATGAGCAGGGTCGATCTTTTCCATATTAACGCCGAGATTTTTCACCTCTGTTATCGCATTAGAAACGCTAACCCAAACATGCGGATTGTCCCCTTCTTCACCTTCCCCTTTAATAAGCGGGATTCCCTCGGACAGTTGCACGACCTTGACCTGGGAATATTGCGAAACGATCCGATCAAGAAACGACTCCATCCCCGCGCCATTGGCCACAAAAACATTCGCGCCGACCAGCTTCTTCATGTCATCAGTTGTCACCGTGTAATCATGCAGACATCCCGTCATGGGCGGCGTTAAGTTCGAAACCGTCACGCCCGGGACATCCTTCACGACATTCAGCGCCATGATGTACATAGGATAGAATGACGCCACAACCTTGATCGTCTTTTCCTCCGATGCTAAAGATGGCTGCGCCTTAACAACCGGCGCAGACAATAGCACCGTCAACAAAGCAAAAACAAAAACCTTAACTGCTCGCATCATAAAACCCTCCGTTAGTTGATCACTACTTGCAGCGAACACATAAACCTTCAATGTTCAAGGAATGCCGCTCTACCAGCCCTCCAAGCTTTTTTGCGATCAGATTGGAGATAGCCTTGAAATTGCAATAGTCAACCTCTTCGACCTTATGACACTTTCGGCAAACAAAATGATGGTGATGCTCTTGCGGCTTACCACACAATGCGTAAGACAAAAGACGGTCATCAGAAACAACAGGGACCAATATCCCTATTGAGGCGAGTTCTTCAAGAATACGATAGATGGTCGGAAGGCCAAGCGGCGTGATCACGGCTTTTAACTTTTGATGCACATCCTGCGGGGCAAGAATACGCCGCTCTTTAATGAAAAGGGAAATAACCGACTTGCGTTTGGGGGTAAGTTTGAAACCTTCGGCCTTGAGGATCGACAAATAAGCATCTAATGTGTTTTCCATAGAATGAAATCCTAGCAGAAAACACAAACTTGTAAATAGAAATGTTTCTGTTTAGAAAAACATGAAAACGCCGGTTAATTTCTCTTGGCAATATCGATACGCGACTTGGTCTTAAGCTCAAGTTCCGCGATCGCGAGCCAGCCCGGGTAGGCCTGATCCATGAGCTGTTCGATGGAAAATGCGCTTGGCTTGTTTAAATTTGAGCCGCTAAAATACCAATACACCCCATCCCGCTGGAACACGCACACGGCATGTCCTTTTCTTTCGGAGCCTTTCATATAGGAAACCATGATAACCCTCGAGCGGATGCCGATCTCATTCAGAAGGACCTGCGCCAAAAAGGCATAATCCTCGCAGTCCCCGGCCTTTCTGGCCAAGGTCTCGTAAGGCGCCTGCCAATAGTCATCCCCGTAGCGATCGCTTTCATAATGAACGTTTTTACGCAGCCACTTGGACAGGGCCTCGGGTGTCGTGATCTGGGCGCGTATGTCGGCAGCGGCCTCCAGATACCTGGATATTTCCCGCTCACGGCGCTCGGATTGGTCGATAATCTGGCGCAAGCGCCCCTTGTCGGCCAGATTAGTGGTCGAGTAGGCATCCTTGGCCTTGGGCAAGACATCCTTGTAGCCCTGAAGCGCGGCTTCTTCCTCAAAATTGGAATCAGAAGCAGACGCTCTTTCATATTCAGAGAAGGTTTCGTCAGAAAGTTTCCGGTAATAATCATTCCCGATGCTTGGGCTCGTATTCGGCGTTACGCTGGCTGTTACAGCCTCTGGCGCGGGCCGCGCCGGTTTCTTCTCAGGAAACAGCGGCGCGCCGCTAATGTACTCGCCATTCTTGAGAATCCTCTCGCCTTCAGCGAACTTCATCTTCACTCTGTAGTCATAAAACAGGATGTTGTTCGTCGGCGTAACCCCATCTGATTCTTTTGGGGCGTAAATCCCGACCACTTCCCCACCACAAATCCGTACGCCTGTTTTGACAGGCTCGAAATTCCTGTTGTGCGCGATAAAAACAACCGCACCCGTCCCATCAACCGAAATGCCCTCAACCTTGCACACATCAATCACCACATGAGCCTCTTCGGCCGACACCTTGGTTGCTTCCATGACCTCCTTGAGACGCGAGGGCGCCGGAACTGGCCACTTCTTCTTGCCGCCTTCGACATTGATCTGGTCCAATTGCTCTCGCGTCAGGTTGTACTTCTTCGGTGCTTCGTCATGACATTTCCCGGAAAGCGTCCTTCTTTGTTTGCCCTGCCTTTTAAGCTGTTCAGCGGCGAGGTCGACTGACCATCCCGGCTGAGCGTCGTCCAGATACGGATACGCTTTTATAGCCTCAATCATGGCGCCATCCTCGTCGTTGGCCATTGTCCAATAAATCTTTTTACGCTGCTCTTCCGACAGACCAAACTTCTCGCTCGGCCCTTCCCGCAAGGCTTGTAACTGTTCGCGGTCGATGTTCATCTCCCAAGGCGAGCCGTCTTCCCTGTGAATGATCATCCCCAGCCAAAGACCAGCGTCAGATTCATACTGCTCTTTAGAGGCAAACATCCAGATGATGCCGTTTGGATAAAATTTCTTGTATGCGGCGTCCTGCTCTTTCAGTGCCTCGATGATCTCCAGCTCAGTGATGCCCGGCTTCGCCAGCAAAGATGCGTTGATGCTGTCTCTGGCCCGTTCTTCCTTAAGTATCGTGTAGCGAGTCTCCGGGGCTTTCTCGATCTCTCCATCGGCTTTCCGTGTCTTCCCGCATCCGGAGGGAAGAATGGCGATAATCATCGCGCTGACAATAAGGAAGTTTCCAAGTTTCATAAGATCACCTCGAATTCCCTGTACACAGTTGGCCTCAAATCGCCGACATCCGGCACTATGCCCGGATGCCGCTGGCTGAGGCGGACCATATGCATGACCGGGACCGCCCGGCCACGACTCAAATGCACAGCCTTGAAATACGCGAGGAATGCCTCACGGAACAACCGTTGGTGCTCAAGACTCACGCCAAGGTTTTTCCATCCTTCCCATTCCATGGGCGCCAGATCAACCGTCCTCCGGCAACATTGCTCGGCTGTCCTGAAGTCCATCTTGTATAGCCAGCAAAAGCCAAGATTGCACCAGATCGCGTGATGCAATTCATCCGGCCTTGAAGCGCAGGCCAGACTGCGGCAGTAATAGCCGATGGCCCGATCAAAATCGTAAAGACGCTCGCTCAAATCGCCCAGCCAGAAAAGCAACCGGGAGCGCTGGAATATCATCATCGGCTCATTCAGGAGACGCTCGGTTATGATGTGCCCCTCCAGAAGGCTGTTTTCCGCGATGCATACCTTTAATACAGCGGACAGCGCGCCGATCCTGTCATCTGCGGTCTTTGCGGAATGAAGGGCCTGTTTGGCCCGTTCCTGCGCGCCCTTGGCAATGTAATAGGTAATAGCCTCGCGCAGGTCGCTGATAAAAAGCTCTTTGATCATGTTGAGTGGCATGGGTCTCGTTTTCATCAGGACAATATGGCCATACAATTCGAGAGATAGCAAGTCACAAGCCCGCATATCTCTCGACGGAGAATATCTCTCCAAACGACTTGCTATCTGGCCGAACTTATGGCTATATCTCACATGACGGAGGTAACGCCTATGACAGAAAATGCCCCAGAAACCCCAAAAAAGCCGCTTATAGAGCGCATAATGGCCCTTAAAGAGGCCTCATTAGAGGCCCTGAAGGCCGAATATGGCGCCCTATACGGCCAAGAAAGCCCTTGCTCCAGCAACAAGGTCCTTCTATGGCGCAAGATCGCCTATCGCATGCAGGAACTTCAATATGGCGGCCTACGTGACGACACCAAAAACAAGATCAACGAACTTATCGAGCGTTATGATCCGGTCAACAACAACACCCTACGCCCTAAAAAGAATCCCGGGAAAGAAGGCAAAAACGGTCGGGATAAACGACTCCCCATTCCCGGCGCGATCATAAGGAAGGAATACAAGGATCAGCTCATTGAGGTCAAAGTGCTGGAGAATGGATTTGAATATCAGGGGAAAGCCTATAAAACACTCTCGTCGGTCGCCACGGCGGTGACCGGAGATCACGTAAATGGATATACTTTTTTCAAGCCATGACAACCACCGAACCCGAACAAAAAAGACATCTGGTCTGCGCTATTTACACCAGAAAATCCTCCTCCGAGGGACTGGATCAAGAGTTCAGCTCTCTTGATAACCAGCGCGAGTCAGCCGCAAGCTACATCAAAAGCCAGCAACATGAAGGCTGGACGGCCTCCAGTGAGCTTTACGATGACGGAGGCTTTACGGGGGCCAATGTCGAAAGACCCGGCCTCCAGAAGCTCCTGAGTCATATCAAGGAAGGAAAGATCAATTGCGTGGTGGTCTACAAAGTGGACCGGCTGTCCCGATCACTGCTTGATTTCAGCCAGCTTCTTGAATTCTTCGATAAACACAATGTCGTCTTCGTTTCCATTACCCAGCATTTCAATACCAATACGTCCATGGGACGGTTGACCCTCAATATCCTTCTTTCCTTCGCTCAGTTTGAGCGTGAAATAATCAGCGAACGCACAAAAGATAAACTCAGTGCCGCACGCAAACGTGGTCAATGGCTCGGCGGCCACCCGCCATTCGGCTACATGCGCGACCCCAAAGAAAATCGCAAGATTATTATTAACCCAGCCGAAGTTGACATGGTCCGCAAAGTCTATGCCCTTTATTTGGAAAAGAATTCCGCACTGGAAGTCGCGCAAGAAATCACCGCCACCGGCTACCGTACCCCCTCTTGGCCAACCAAGACCGGAAGAACCTTCGGAAACAAAAAACTCAGCATTACAAATATTGTTCGCATACTCAAGAACTACACCTATATCGGCAAGGCTAACTATCAAGGAAAAATCTATGATGGGCTTCAACCTGCCATAATCGACGAGGAAACATTCAATAAAGTGCAAGATCGAATGTCCCATCACCGTCTTGATAGAAAACCCTTCAAAAATAAAGATTGCTCAGGACTTTTATCCAAAGTCCTAAAATGCAAAGCCTGCGGCAGCGCCATGGTCCATACCTATACGCTGAAGAAAAACCGCTTTAAATACCGCTACTACCTGTGCTCGAATGCCCAGAAACGCGGCTACGCTGAATGTCCTGTCCGATATGTTAACGCCCAGTTGATGGAGGAACGGATTGAACAGATCCTGCGCGGTGAAGTCAAGACCCTCAAGAATTCTCCGCACAAGGCAGAAGCCGAAGCCATCCTCTCACCTATCTGGGATTCACTGTTCTTTGAAGAAAAACGCAGGATCATCCGCACGCTCATCAAAATTGCTGATTATGATTCAACTGCCAAAAAGATCGGCATGGTCCTTAACGGAACCACCGAACGGATGGAATTCGATTCAAACATCAAAAGAATCCACGCCAACACAATTAAAGGAAAGCAGCGACAACTTGATCATGAGCCAGCGATCAGAAAACAGCTTCTTCTGGCCCACCACCTGAACCGCAACCTTTCTGATGGTAAAATAAAAGACCTGAATCAGGCCTCCGCCTGGCTAGGCTTCAGTCAAACCAGTCTAAGTCATATACTTGGGCTCTTAAACTTATCTCCATCGATCCAGACGGAAATAATCACTGGCAATGCACCAATTCTCGACTCGATCCCCGAATACAAACTCCGCGACATCTCCTCCGAAATGGACTGGACCAAACAGGCCGTCCTCTGGCAAGAGATCAAAACCTCTCTCTCCTTTAAAAGTTCGATCTCTGCACTTCTCAAGCCCGAAAGTACCATTCCTAGTAAATGGATTTTACAATCCTGAAAAATAGCACAAATACCGCCACAATATTCCTTTACTAGGACCCCTTTACTAAGCCGCCATTTGGAGATAAAGAGATAAAACACGAGGAAATTCTGGGAGAATATCGACGACCGTCGGGAGAGAGATAATGAAGATTTCAGGAATACAGAATACGGTCGAGAAATTATCGCGTAACCCTTTGACACGTGCGGACATAAAAAACCCCCTGAACAGCATCGCTATTCAGAGGATTTCTTATCTCCCGTCGCTGTCCGACGGTATTATAGAAAACGGAGAGATTTGGATTCATACTCTTATCTCTCCGAAAGTTCGAACTAATACTCAGACCACACCGTACTTGAAAGCATTTGCCCTTTGCTAGTAAATCAAAAATTTCTGCTCACCAAAAACTTAAAGAAATGGCCTATATTCCATTTACTAGGAATCCTTTACTAAAGGCCCTTTTAGAGATAAAGAGATAACTTCTCGACGGAGTTAGACCTCTCTCCTTATCTCTAAATGTCAAAACTTATTGAACCCGATCTAACGCAAAAACTTATGCCCTAACCTTTTGACACATGCAGACATAGAAGCAATATAATTGAAATGGCTAAAATGATAAAGCGCTGCAACTCATTGAGCTGCAACGCTTTATAGAAAACGGAGAGGCAGGGATTCGAACCCTGGGACCAGGTCACCCCGGTCAACTTCTTAGCAGGAAGTTGCAATCGGCCACTCTGCCACCTCTCCTCAAGAAACTGCATTCAAAGTCCATGTCATTGCCGAAGGCCAACATGGACGATCTCCAAGAACTGTTTCGCGCCGAGCCCGCAAAAAAAATCTTCTGCGGGCCAGAACCGCTGGGGCCCTGTTGTTGCAGGCTAAAACCAGCCTAATTACCTTTGCCGCGCTTTTGTCTAAAGAACTCGCTTACCAGTTCGCCGCATTCACTGCCCAATAACCCGCCCTGGACATCGACCTTATGGTTTAGCGTCTTGTGCCGCAGGATATCCAGCACCGAACCGCAAGCGCCGGTCTTGATATCTGCGGCGCCAAAATAAACTTTTCGTATCCGGGAAAGAACCAATGCACCAGCGCACATCGAACAGGGCTCGATTGTAACATACAAGGTACAATCCTGCAACCACTTGGACCCAAGAAAATTGGTAGCCTGGGTGATAGCGATCATCTCGGCATGCGCCGTTGGATCCTTGAGCGTCTCCACCTGGTTGTGCGCACGGGCAATGATATTGCGGCCATGCACTATTACCGCGCCGACCGGAACCTCGTCGTTCTCCGCCGCCCGCTGGGCCAGCCTGAACGCTTCGCTCATCATGGCGGCATGAAATTGTGGATCATCTGGCGCAGGTATCATAAATAAAGAAACCGTCCTGCTACCTGCAAGACGGTTCAAATTGGACATGTCTTTCTGTTGAGTTCCCCGCCCGTATTAACTTTTGTAATATCTCTGGGCCTGGCCTTGTCTGAGTGCCGAATTACCGGCCGCATCAACTAAAAAAACGCGCCTGACAGGAGTCGAACCTGTAACCTTCTGATCCGTAGTCAGATGCTCTATCCAATTGAGCTACAGGCGCAAATTAGTTATTTCTCGTCAAAGATCGCTTGTTTAATGCCGGACACACGTAGCATGTCCTAAAAATCGGAGTGAATATATCACAATTTATAAAATCTGTCTCAAAAATTATTTAATTCCATTAACGATCTCAGGCCTTATGCACCACATCCAGGACCGAGTGAATATAATCTTCCGGGAGCCGGCAGTCCCGGGCACCGCGGATCACTGTCTCCAGATAGCGTTTAGAAGGTACGCCGGCCGCCTGAGGCTGACGGTAATATATCCAGGCCAGGACTTTGTCCTTAATACCAGGTCGCAGAATTTCCACCTGGCGACGCTGGTAATATTTAGGAGAGCCTTCATAGGCATCCAGAGCTGCCAGCTGGTCTTCGGTCAGCTGGAACAACCCGCCCCAGACTTCGTCCTGCCGTGAAGGGATAATATTGGCCACCGCGCCTCCCCACCTGGTGGAGAAACCGTCGTATACCAGCCAGAATCCGTCGAGGATCCCCACGCCAATGAAGACAGCGCCCGGACAGCGCTCTTCCAGCATCTGGCGGTGTTGCATATTGGATCCGTACGCGAAATAAAACATGACTGATACTACCTGAATTCATCCGCACTTTCAACCTGGAAATCGGCGGAAATTACACGTTTAATGACAGGACACCATAAACGCTTGTTTAGGACTTATCGGACTCGAGGCCTATGCCCCCGCAGAGCCTGCTTAAGATTCACCCAGGTACCCTGCAAATAAAAACGGAAAGCACGCAGGAGGTTCGCATGCTTTCCGTAGATAAAACACATTAAAAAATGACCACCGCCGGTTATTCGTCCGGGCCGCGTTCATTCTCCTCTCCCTGCTTGGCCTAGAAGCCTCCAGGCAGGAAAGGTTTGCTCTAGCAGCAACAGCCAGAACAAGGTTTCTGGTCCGCCCAATAGAGCTCATCAACCCGACGCCAGTTGATGACGCTGAAGAAGGCCTCAACATATTCCGGTCGACGGTTCTGATATTTCAGATAATAGGCATGCTCCCACACGTCGAAAGCCAGGACCGGCCGCTTCCCCATTGATAACGGAGAATCCTGATTGGCGGTCTTAATGATCTCCAGTTTGCCTTCCTTATTGACAACAAGCCAGGCCCAGCCCGAGCCGAACTGTGTCACAGCAGCATCGGCCAACTTTTCCTTGAACGCCTTGAATCCGCCAAACTCTGCGGCGATGGCCTCGCCGATCTTGCCTTTTGGCTCACCGCCGGCACCAGGACCAAGTATGTCCCAATACAAACTGTGATTTATGGCGCCGCCGCCGTTGTTACGGACAGCTGTTCGTATCGCCTCCGGGACTTTATCCAGGTTGGCGATCAGGTCTTCCGGTTTCATGGCCTGCAAGGCGGGTTGGCCATCGAGAGCGGCATTGAAACGGTCTACATAAGTCTTGTGGTGCTTTGAATGATGAATTTCCACGGTCCGGGCATCGATAAAAGGCTCCAGAGCATCGTAAGCATATTTCAGTGTAGGTAATTGATACGCCATAGTTTCCTTCCCCCTTTATTAGATATTAATTAAGCGTAATGTCCTTGTGCTTCCTTTTGTCGATATCGGCCTGATTTACTTACATTATGCTATAATCCAGGCCAATTCACAAACAAGGAGAATTTATGTTTCAGTACCATACCCAGATCTTCCTGCATCAGACCGATGCTGCCGGACGACTGTTCTTCGCCTGCCAGTTCTATCTTATGTACGAAGCCATGGAGAAGCTGGCCGAGTCAGTCGGGCTGCCGATACATGTATTACTGGGCCAACCCGCCATGACTTTTCCGCTGGTCCATGCCGAGTCGGATTATCAGGCCATGCTGGTGGCCGGTGACCGCATTATTGTGGAAGCCGGGGTCGAAAAGATCGGCAACACATCCGTAACTATAGTCTACCGTATCTTAAAAGCAGACGGCACCCTGGCCGGAACGGGCCGGACCGTCAGCGTTTGTGTCGATACCCGCACCCAGACCAAGATGCCTGTGCCGCCGGAATGGCGCGAGAAGCTGTCCAGGGCACTGGTCGCGCCAAAATAGCAGCAGACTTCATACACCTCACCGACCTGTCAGACATCGCTCCGTTCAGTTAGACAAGGCACGGCCTCCTTGCGGGCCATAAGCTCCATAAGATCACGTCGGCCTATCTTGACCATCTCTCCTGTCTGCTCCTTGGGCCAGGCATAATATCGGACCGGCATTTCGTGGTGCGCCAGCCGCTGACGCAGAAAGGCCGCGATCGCATCGACATCTGGAGCTGACGCACCAGAACAGCGCACGAACGCGACCGGACGCTGGCCAAAGGTTTCGACGGAGACAGGCAAGACCAGCGCTTGTGCAATATCCGGATGTTCCAGCAGGGCCTTTTCCACTGTCTCGGGATGGACATTCTCCCCGCCGGAAATGAACATGTTGTCCTGCCGACCCAGGATACGCAACCGGCCTTCCTGGTCCAGCACTCCGCAATCGCCGGTATGGAACCAGCCTTCCCTGTCGACCGACTCACCGGCGGATCCAAAGAGATAACCCCGAGAGAGCACCTCACCGCGCACCAGCACTTCGCCCTCGGCCGAAATACAGAGCTCCCGCCCGGGAAGCACCCGGACATCGACGTATCCGTCCGGACCGACCGGTCCAGTGGCGATCAGGGAAGCCGACTCGGTCATCCCGTAAGTGGCATACAACGGCCACCCCGCCTGCACGCCTTCGCCGGCCAGACGCCGTGGCACCGGCCCGCCTCCGAGCAAGGCTGCCTTGAGCGTACCCGGAACACGGCCGCTGGAGAGGATACGCTTAAGCTGGACCGGTACCAGAGATATGTGTGTCGGACGGTACCTTTCCAAAGCCGCTTCCAACGTCTCCCCAGCATCCGGCAATGTGACAGCACCTCCGGCCTGCAGGGCGCGGAAGATGATGGCCAGGCCAGAAACGTGGCACAGAGGCATAGACAACAGCCAACGGTCGGGCGGCGCGAACGGAATAAACGCATTGGCCCCGGCGGCATTGGCAAAGAAGTTACCGTAGGATAAAAGTACGCCTTTGGGCACGCCGGAAGAACCAGAAGTCAAGACAACCCCCACGTCCGCGTCCAGGTCGACCGAAGGTGCGAGATGAGACTCCCGCCCGAAGAACCCGTCGGTAAAAGCGAAAGATACCAGCATGGAAAGAGTATAGGCCTTGGCCCCGGCCACTTTCTCCGGCCATTCTTCCGCAGAGAACGTAAAGGCCGGACGAAAAGCGGCCAGAACCTGATCCAACACTTTCGCCGGCAGATGCAGGCTTAACGGCATCACACACGCGCCGACGCGCCACAGCGCCAGCAGCGTGACAACATATTCGACACTGTTGACGGAACGCACCGCCACCCGGGTCCCGGATGAAACCCCGATCTCCCTAAGATACCGTGCCGTGCTCTGGACGTAGAGATTAAGCTGGTGCCAGGTGATGCTCCGCCGGCCCCAAAGGAGTGCCGCTTGCTGCGGAAACGTTTGCGAATTGACGTAAAGCGGGCAAGAAATGTTACGCATATCAGCAGGTGACGAGCTGGCCGCGCAAGCCCGCGCCCAGGTCCTCCGGCGCCAGATTCAGACGCGGCACCGGAATAATTCCGCTAGGGGTCATAAGAGGTTCCTGCAAGGTATCGCCGGCCAGCCAGTTAAAAGAACCGAAATCCGCCACCTCGCCGGACAAGACCGCCAGATTGGCCAGCATGGTCAGACCTATCCCTGACTCGAACGCCGAGCTTATTACCACCTTCTTGGCGGCGGCCTTAGCCAACCGGAGCATACTGAGGCAACCAGTGACCCCGCCCCAGACGGTCGGTTTAACCACGAAACAGGACAATCCGTGCATCCCGGACAAGTCTTCGATATTATGCAGTGCCAGCGATTCATCCGCAGCCAGCGGGATGTCAGTCAGGCGGTAAAGCGTTTCCCATTTATCATTCTGGGCGCACGGCTCCTCGAAATATTCGATCTGGTTCTTGCCGATGTTCTGGGCGAAAAGCAAAGCCTCGTCGAAACGCCAGCTGCGGTTGGCATCCAGCCTGAGGACCCCTGTCGGCCCCAATAGCGCCTTGACTTCCTCCACCTTGCGGATATCCAACGGCACGTTCCGGTTGCCGAGCTTAAGGTTAAAGACCGACACTCCCTGTGTCTTCTGTAACCGCGCCTGTTCCAGCACCTCTGGCAAGGATCCCTGAAGGAGACCAGCCGACTGGACAGCCCGCGGGCCCTTCCCTGTGATAAGCTGGCACGGGATCAAACCCTCGACCCGGGCGGAAGCCATCAAGACCGCTGATTCCAGGGCAAACTTGACTGAATGACAAAAGAGCGCGCTGTCCAGGGCCTTTTCCAGATAGGTCAAAAGGTCCGTGCCACGGGCCGGCAGCGCTCGCCCCTTCCAGTCTTCCGCCAGCAATTCCAGCTGATGGCGGACCTTCTTAAGCGGCTCCGGGCTTAGACCAGGCAGCGGGGCTGCCTCGCCGAAACCCAGCGTGCCCTGCTCGGTCACAACCTGCACGACGATGATATCCCGGCTGCGGATAAGCTCATTACGCAGGGAATAGGGCTTCTTCAGCGGAAAGCTGACATCATACAAAAGTATCTTTTCTATTATTATATTATCCATGTTATCGAATAAATGAGGGTAAACCAAAGAAGCATCTTCCCAGTCCGGGCCAAAACATCGTTCAAGGCCTCCGGCCTGTCGCCCCGGTAAACCGTCTCTACCAAAGGCAGACAGGCAAAGATAACGAGCGACGCCGCCATGGTCCAGGGATGCTGGTCAGTAACTGCGAACACTAGCGGCGGACAAGCACAGGCCGCCAGCAGGCAGAAAAGATATTCGCCCCGGGCGAAACGATCCCCGAACCTGACCGCCAGGGTCCGCTTCCCAGCCCGTCGATCGGTCGTGATATCCCGCAAGTTGTTGACGCACAAGACAGCAGTTGAGAAGAATCCGCAAGCCAGACCAGCCAACACCACTGCACCGTTGATCTCGAATGACTGCACGTAATACGTCCCAGCCACAGCCACAGGTCCAAAGAATATCAGCACAAAAAGCTCGCCCAACCCCAGATGCGAAAGCGGCCGCGGTCCGGCCGCGTAGAATATCCCGGAGAGAATCGAGAGCACGCCTATTATCACGACCGGCCAGCCGGCCCTGAGCACCAGAAACAAACCGGCTACCCCGGCCAGGGCGAATGCCGAAATAAACGCCACCCGGACGGCCGAAGCCGGGATCAGCCCTGACTGGGTCACACGCAGCGGCCCTTTACGCTCGACGGTATCCACCCCGTTACGAGAATCGAAATAATCGTTGGCCAGATTAGTGCCGATCTGGATAAGCACCGCGCCCAAAAGCGCCAGGAGAGCCGAAGGCCAGTGACCGATGCCGTCGCCGAAGGCCATGGCCGAGCCCAGCAGCACCGGTGCGATGGACGCCGGCAGCGTCTTTGGTCGGATCGCCAGAAACCAGGGGTCAAATCGAAGAGGCATTGTTTCCACTCACGGCGTCAGCAGAGGACGCATCAGTCTTCACGAAATATTGAAACAAATAATAAATAACACCCAGCGCAAATGGCATATAAAACACACTGACCAGGCCGATTCCCGCCGTGATCACAGCCAAGGATGCCTTGAGAAAGATCAAGAGGCTGAAAAGCAAAAATATAAAAAGAGCAGCGACAGTAAGCGTTAACAAAACCCCAAATATCGGCCAGAAGTTACGACGCGAAATTCTCCAACTGCCTTGCATGGAGT
>JAAXVU010000136.1 GCA_013335325.1 Candidatus Omnitrophota bacterium
GTAGCTTTTTTCATGTTATCAATAGGACTTTAGGCCTACCGCAACATATTGGCATATAAAGAGATATTCTATTGCAACGCAATACAAAATGATGCCGAGTAAATTCCGGGATTACCTCACAAAGCTGGCAAATCCTCGTCGGATTTGCCACGCGACCCCTTCGGGGCGGATTTTTCTAATGAAAAATCCGGGTTAATAAAAAAGCCCCGATAACGTTGCTGTCATCGAGGCTTTTGTTCTCTTTCGATATGTGCGAAAGATTTATATGGCTGGGGGGCTTGGACTCGAGCCAAGACAAATCTCTGGTTTTATCTCTGACCAAAGCGGGGTGGCGCGTTGGTATCAAACCGTAAATCACTCGGAATGGCGGTTGCCCTTACCCAAATTACAATCGCGGCATTTTGTTTCCAGATTTTCCAAGACCGTCTTGCCCTGTTTTGAGAACGGCTCTTTATGATCGACGTGCAATTCCAGTCCCACATAAGTGGCCAGGTTCGTCCGTACCTGGCACATCTAAAACCATCCCTGCTCAAAACTTTATGCCGGAGCCTTGAACTATTAAATTGTTATAGACTGTCCATCTTCCCGTGATTACATTCCCAACACAAAGTATGCAAATTATCTATATCATTCTGGCCGCCCTTTGCAACAGGCTTGACATGATCAACTTCCAACTGCACCTTATGATCCGACGAAGGATTACGGCCACACCTTACACATCGATAATTATCTCGTTTGAGTATTTCCCATCTAACTTTTAAAGGAATAGGTCTTCGAACATTGTTTGATAAACTGCCTTCCAATAGTGCTTCCCTTGATATTTTCCCCTCTTTTTGCCTTGCTACGGCTTGACAAGCAGAACGCACGCTTCCCCAAATTTGCTTATATGGACTCTCGGATATTTTTAGACCATATTTCCCGATCTGCCTTTTTCCAGGGGGAAACCCCAACTGTCTCCAAACAGTTTCTAAATTTTCAACTAATTGCTCTGGTGTATAACGGCGCTCCCTACCACCTTCAATGCCAAGCAGCAGCAACACTTTCTTCCAGCAGCCAAACCTTGCAATAATAGTTGAGGAATGCCCTTTCTTTGCTTTCCATTTGTCATATTCTGTAGAGGAAAAATATTTATAATTAACTCTCGCCGCATATTCTTTTACAGAAGACAGCATCTCATCGTCACTCAATCTAATTCGTTTAGCGTCAATATCAAATTTAAAATCAGTCATTGTTTACCCAAGCCCTGCATTATTTTAAGTGACAACAAATCCTCGCGCTTCATCTAACGTAATTGATCCACCGCGATAGCCATTTTACGCCTCGACCAAACGCCCCGCCACATACTTATGTAACAGGCTGCTTACAAACGTCTGATAGGGAAGTCCTTCGTGCATAGCCTTCTTCTGCAATCCCTGCAGATCATAAGAAGAAATCCGGATATTCAACCGGGCATCCTTTTTCATCATCTGTTTGGCCGCATCCTGATATTTACGCAACTCGGCCTTGTTGGTCGTTATTTTCCACTCGCCGCGCTCAACCGACCGCAATAACTCTTTTTCTTCTTTATTCAGTTTCATGTGCATCCTTCCTTTCCCCCAAGTAATCACGCGTCAACTTCCGACTTGGGATAATAGTCTTTAAAAAATATCTGTCTTTATCCTCAACGAACGGCACCATGTAGACATATCCGTCGATATCAATGATAAGAACTTGCTGGTGCGCATACTTGACGCGATTAGGATGATCCAGTTTCACCAGAAGGTTGCCGTTGTTGATGTGATACACTACCTCTTCAAACGAAACATGCCGTTCGCGTTTCAGCAATTCGTTCTTCTCTTCATCCCAAGCAAATGCCTTCATGGTTTAAATGTACCACATTGTGTGCGTTCTGGCAACCATTCTGAAAGCAGCCGCCCTCTGGCATCTCCCCTGTGACAATACGAAATATCAACGTGACCGTGGTGCGAATGTGCTTTACCAAAAATAAGCTGATTCTCCCGAAAATGGAGATAAAGAGATAAACTCCGGAGATACTCGGGCCAATCTTGCGGCACGTGACAAGCAGATGAAAAACATTGGCGGGAAAGGATCGAACTGGCGGAAAAATTATGCCGTAACCTTTTGCGACGAGTGGACCCCGTCGGGAATAGGCACCCAAAAGAATCCTTTTGGGTGTTGTTTTTCTTCTATAGAAAACTAAAACCTCGCCCAAAGGGAACGAGGTTTTAGTTTTTGAGAGAAAAAACAAGCTGACCCGCATGGACTCGAACCATGACAAACAGATCCAGAGTCTGTTGTGCTACCATTACACCACGGGTCAATATGTCAAGACTGGAGGCATCAAATATAGTTGTCCGGCGCACAAAAGTCAAAGAAAAACTCTGGCTAGTCCTTGGCCGGATACGCCTCCCGCAAACGCTTAACAGTCCTGTTTCTACCTAAGACCGCCATGGTCTCAAACAACCCCGGCCCAACATGGTCGCCCGTCAAGGCTACCCGGACAGGATGGACCAGATCGCCCATCGCGATCCCCAGCTCAGCGACTACTTCGCGGAAAGCCCTGTCCGCTGAGGCTACATCGAACGGTTCGGCCTTCTCCAGACGGTCGGCCAGCACGTTGAACTCCCGGCCAAGATCTTTGGACAAATGGGCTGCGCGCACCTCGGGGTCCACAGTAAAATCATCAGTGAACAAAAATCCGGCACGTTCAATCAGGTCGCATAAAGTCGACATACGGCTCTTGTAAAGATCCAGAACACGTTCGAGCCATGCACGGTCCCAGTTGTCCTTCAACAAACCCTCAGCCGCCAATACCGGCACGGCCAGGCCAGCCAGCTCATGCGCCGAACGTGTCTTTAAATACTGCGCGTTGACCCACTTCAACTTGTCTATGTGAAATTGCGCTGCGGTCTTGTTTACCTTGCGGATCGAGAACTTCTTCACCGCCGCATCCATTGTGATGATCTCCTGATCGCCACCCGGGGACCACCCCAAGAGCATCAGATAGTTGACCAAGGCCTCCGGCAGAAAACCTTCCTTGCGATAGTCGGTTACTGCTGTCGCTCCGTAACGTTTCGACAAACGCGCCCCGTCGGCCCCCATTATGAGCGGCAAATGGCCGAACTTAGGGATTTTGAACCCCAGGCTTTCATACATCAAGATCTGTTTCGGAGTATTCGAAATATGGTCCTCGCCGCGAATAACATGGGTGATCCCCATCAAGGCATCGTCGACTACGCAGCTAAAACTGTACGCCGGCGATCCATCCGACTTCAACAAAACCTGGTCCTTGATCTCGTCTGTATTAAAGACTATCAGACCCCGTATCAGATCGTCGAACTTGATCTCGCGAGCTTTCGCCACTGTTAATAACACCGCATTGCCGTCCCGGTAGGCCTTGCCTTCGGCGACCAGCTTCTCGGCATACTCGCGGTACAGTGCAAACCGTTCGCTTTGCTTGTAAAATTCATCCCACTTAAGCCCCAGCCAGGTCATGCTGTCCAGTATCTCTTTTTCATACTCCGGCTTGGAGCGCTCCTGATCCGTGTCCTCAATACGTAATACAAAAAGACCGCCTTGGGAACGGGCATACATCCAATTGAACAGCGCCGTACGCGCTCCGCCGATATGCAAAAAACCCGTCGGACTTGGCGCAAAACGAACCTTCACCATTTACTATCCTCCACCGTCAGACTACCAGACCATTGTTCTTGGTTTTAAGCAAATGCACGATCATCTTCTCGAGCCGGGCCTTGCCTGACTCGTCCATATCGGTAAATTCTATGCCAGTATCATAAAAAGATGGCTTGAACTCTTCGGTAGCCTTGCGCCGAACCGTCCACACTACCTTGCCATTACAAACCAGCGTATCTTCACAATCCAGAAGGTCCATCTCTACTGAAATCGGCATAAACATTTCCAGGTGCCGCCGCACAATAACACAAACTCCACCCAGGCTGACGTTTTCCGTATGCGTCAACAACGTGCTGGGAGCTCCGTCTTTATGCACTATCTTGATCAAGCAGGGAAACATGACACGAGGAAATCTTCGCCGATTCAGACCTTCCCACATAAACTCTCCTCTCCCGTCGCTAGTTCCGCCGAACTCGTACAATAGATGAGGCCTTGCCGGTTCTGGCATCCACCTCGACCAATACACCGCACAACGTCGCTGCCCCCTCCGCTACTTCAAATTTAACCGGCATGCCGGTCAAATATCGCTCGATGATCAATTCCTTTTTCTGGCCGATAACCGAATCGTACGGACCGGTCATACCTGCATCCGTTATATATGCGGTGCCTTTGGGCAACACGACTTCATCGGCTGTTTGAATATGCGTATGCGTGCCCAGCAAAGCCGAAACGCGCCCGTCGGCATACCAGCCCATACTGACTTTCTCGCTGGTAGTCTCCGCATGCATATCGACCACGATCAACGAAGTCTGTTCCGCCAGGGACGGTAAGAGCGCATCCAGTGTCCGGAACGGACAATCCGCCATATACTTCATAAAAGTCCGCCCCACCAGCATGACCACGCCAACCTTGACGCCGCCGGGAGCTTCAACAACACAGACGCCCTGTCCCGGCGCTTCCTTGACATAATTGGCAGGACGTACCACGCGCGAGTTCTTGGCCAAGAACGGATACACCTCGCGCTTGTCCCACACGTGGTCGCCAAGCGTAATTACGTCACAACCGCAACCAAATAGCTCTTCGGCTATCTTTTCAGTTATGCCGCTTCCTGCCGCGGCATTTTCGGCATTGGCGATAACAAAATCCGCCTCGCCCCTGGCCTTCATGCCCGGCACCACTCGCTTAAACACTTCGCGACCGGGCATTCCAACAATATCACCGATAAACATTATTTTCATATGACTCTTAACTATTTTGCAAATTCTATCGCTCGCGTCTCACGCACCACCAGAACCTTTATCTGTCCGGGATACTCCATCTCCGCCTCGATCTTCTTGCGGATATCCCTTGCCAGCACCACGGATTCGTCGTCGTTCAGCTTGGCCGGATCCACCATAACGCGGATCTCACGTCCGGCCTGCAAGGCGTAAGCCTTATCGATACCCTTGAACGCATTGGCTATCTTCTCCAGGTTCTCCAGACGCTTTATGTATGTCTCCAGCGACTCTGCGCGAGCTCCCGGACGGGAAGCGCTAATCGTGTCCGCCACGCAAACCAGAATCCCGTATAACGAACGGCTCTCGACCTCGTTATGGTGCGATTCGACCGCATTGGCCACCAGTTCGTTCTCGCCATACTTGCGTGCCAGGCGTCCGCCCACAACCGCGTGCGTTCCTTCCTCGACCTCCGTCGCCACGACTTTACCGATATCATGCAGCAAACCAGCGCGCTTGGCGATATTGGGGTCAATGCCCAGCTGATGTGCCATAACCCCCATCAACCGCGCCACCTCCTTGGTATGCTGCAGAGCATTCTGCCCAAAACTGGTGCGATACTTGAGGCGTCCGATCAGCTTTATCAGTTCAAGATGCATGTTGTGAATACCCAATTCAAACGCGGCGGCCTCACCTTCTTCCTTGATCTTCTGTTCTAGCTCTTTCTTGGCCTTTTCTACCACTTCTTCAATACGGCCAGGATGTATTCTGCCGTCGGATATCAACTGTTCCAACGCCATCCGGGCGATCTCGCGACGGACCATATCAAAACCGGAGATCGTTACCGCTTCCGGAGTGTCAT
>JAAXVU010000137.1 GCA_013335325.1 Candidatus Omnitrophota bacterium
CGACAATACACATTCGCAGTTTCTCCCGGCGCTAGTACGCGCCAACGCCGCCAAGCGCCGGCCGCCTGATCTCGACCACCAAATGAGAAAGCCGGGATGTTTCAACCCGTCAGGGAGAAATATTCCGGCTTGCTCATTTGCCAAAGACCTGAGGACAGAGATCAAGTCCTGCCAACAATCGTTGGCAGGACCGACCAAGCCAGCTTTGCTTTTTTCTGAATAGTAGAAAGCGATCACACTGCAGATATCGCTTTCTTACGTTACTTCGTGTTGCGCCCACGGGGCAATCCCCATCTGCCATCTAAGAAAAGTCTATTAAATCATCATTGGTTAATGGCAATATCTCCCCAGCTTTTTTAATTCTAAAACCGTTGGCATACATTCTACCCAAACCCAGAAAAAATGGTGTATATCCTTGCACAACAATACGAACTTCCTGCTCGGAGACCATGTCTTTCCACACAGCTATTGAGAACTTAGGCAAAGTTGGCTCTTCTTTGCATGCTGGCATCCCCTGAAGTTCATCAAAAGATTGCCTCCGCAACAAATCGACAATACCATCAACCACCCGCTTGCAATCACTCATACATATACCTGGTATTATCCTCACCGGATACCCCGGGGAGACGATTTTTGTGAAACTTAACCTGTATTTCCGTAGGGGGACATCTTGAAACCATCCTTATGGCGGGGAACCCCGACCATTCAAGAAAGACTGTTGCTTCCTGCGATCTGACTGGGAATGTTCATTTAGGATGCTATGGGGACCGGTTGACATCGGACTACCATTCATATCCCAGGATACATTGAGTCAGACGCCGCAGGAAATATCCTCCCTACTGAAAAAGAACAACAACCACTTACGAAAGGACGCCCATGAACTACCTTGGTATCGACATCTCAAAATCAACATCCCGTTATGTCCTTTTGGACAACGACGGTGAGAAGGCTGCCAAACCCTTCACGCTCGACAACAACCAGCAGGCTTTTACACAACTGCTGGAACGGCTCCAAGAACTCAACTTTCAACCCGACGACATTCTCATCGGCATTGAAGCCACCGGAATCTGGTGGGAGAACCTTTACTGCTTCATGACCGAACAAAAGTTCAAAGTCATTGTCCTCAACCCGCATCAGACCAACAAATTCCGCGAAGCGCTACGTCTCAAAGCCAAGACCGATGACATCGACGCTTATGTCATCGCCGGATTACTTCGCTCCGGCGAATATGCCGCCAGCTACATCCCCGAGGAAACGATCCAGATCCTGCGTGAGATCGTCAAGCTCAGGCACCAGCTGGTGACCAATCGCCAGAGCTTTGAACGGCAGGCCCACGCTCTATTGGGGCTGCTCTTCCCGGAATACGAGAAAACGGCCATCAAGAATCCGTTCTCCGTCGCGTCGCTGGCCATCCTTAAGGCTTACCCGACCGCAAAACACCTGGCTGAGGCCAAATCAAAGAACATCGAAAAGATCGTCCGTCACATCAAAGGCAATAACTTCAGCATCGCCGAGATCAAAACCCTTATCGAAACCGCTCAAAACTCGATCTATTCCGGCCGCGCCAAGGACGCCCACGGCATGAACCTTAACATCATTCTCACTCACGTCGAAACCTTGCACAATTCCATTGCCCAACTCGACCAAATAATGGATGACATTTTGTCTCCGCAAAACTCCGACGATCCCATGAGCTTCCCGGGAGCCAATCTGCTCTCCATCCCCGGCGTAGGCCCGAAAACCCTGGCCGCCATCCTCTCGGTCGTTGGCGCCGATGGCAGCGCTTATCCGGACGGCAAAAGCTTCATCGGATACGTCGGATTCTTCCCGCGGATCTACTAGTCCGGTGAAACGCGACGCGACAACATAATCTCCAGACGCGTACCAAACTACATCCGACGCGCACTTTACATCGCCGCCGTCGCCTGCCTCAAACACAATGCCGAGCTCAAATCCTTTTACGACGTCAAAATATCGCAAGGCAATAAGCCCAAACAAGCATTGATCTGTGTTGCCAAGAAACTCACGCACATGTGCCTGAGTATGCTTAAATCCGGCGACACCTATAATCCAACTCGCGTCTTTATGCCGGCTTGAGAAAGAACTGTTACTGCTCTTTTACAACCTGTTTTTTTACTCTTGACTCTTTATAGCATGTCTCCTAGCGAAGATCAAAGTGAGGTCCCCCGGTACCTCCAATAGAAATACGTGGCACATTATGTCCTGGTGGATGAGGACCGTTCCGTGGCATGCGTCCAGGTCCAATGCGCAAGAAACGATTATGATTTAACCAATGCCCCAATCGAGTACCACCTGCTACTGCTAAACCACGCAAACCTAAAGCCAATCCCAACAGATCTCCAGCAAATTCACCTAACGACTTACTGATTTGAAGCATTGGATCGTTTGAATCATAAAGTTGCTGAAACGGATCTATAAACGGTATAAAACCGTCAGCAGTAGCTGCCAACGATTGTCCCAAATAATCCAACGCTCCATCATACAGGTGACTCGGTTGTGAAAATGTTACATCGCCAGGCAAGCTGTCGAGCGGAGGATATGCACAAGGCGCTGTCGGAAATCCTGCCAGCCCCAAAGGATCTGTAAAATTCACCGGATCTTCGAGGCAGTAGCCGTACAGATTCAGCGCGCCGCCGTTGAATCCTATCGGATCCTTCGCGGTCCATCTCCCCGTCGCTGGATCGTAATCGCGATAGCCGAAGTGCACGAGGCCGGTGTCAGTGTCGCGTAAGCCGCCCGCGAAGCCGAAGGGCACCGTGAACGTTGGCGCCGTGTCGGTAAGGATGTTGCCGAAGCTGTCCGACTCGACGCGCTTCACCAGCGCGCCGCTTGCGTTGTAGACCGCCCGGAGCGTCCCCACCTGATCCCAGGCGAAGTAATAAGTCGCCCCGCCCCTGCTCATGGCGACCGGTGTCCGCGCATCCGCGTATTCAAACCGCGAAGCTCCGCTTCCTCTTACCTCTTTTCAAGAGAAGCGGAGCGGAGTCCCGAGGCCCGGCATACCCTGGGCCGAGGGACACTCGAAACACGGCTAAGGACTGGCTGCAGGATAGTCGTCACCTGGCCGTTAGGCGAATTGGCATCATTTCAAAGAGCGATAATCCAGATACTCGGCTTATACCGCAGCAATAATTAGCCCTATTTTCAACTTGTCCTTCCGCCCCTCGGGAAGCGCCCAAGCCAGCCTGGCTTCTTTCTGATAGAACTACCCTGCACTGTCTCCGCGGCGGGGATTGTCCAGTTCCCTTTAATGATGCAACCTAATAACGCCTATAGCTATCAAGAAATTAAATGTGAATATTAGGAAGCCTAAAATACACATAAAACCAGCAACCCAGCCTGCATTGCTCTGAGAAAATTGAAACCCCCATAATTTATTCTGCTGCCAAATTATTTCTTTAGCTAACCATTGGCACCTAACCATCATCAATATGCCTATCAAACAACCCAAGACATCAATTATGTAATGCATATGCCCCATCTTTTCGCTTACCAGACATAAAATACAGTAGAAGAACCACCACCAGGAGCCCCTATCCCAAATTCTCGAAAGAACCCCCCTCCTGCTCCGAATGTATATCCCAATTGTCCCGCACCACCAAATTGGCCACTGACAGCCACATTCCAACCATGCCCCACCGTTCCTTCTGGATTGTTGGTCATTGCGCCACCAAAGCCTGGCGTCACAAGCCCAATGCCAAAATACGGATGTATGCCACCTTCATAATCTCTCATAAAGCCACCTGTAACACCAAATCCAGCCCCAAATGTAAAATTTAAATCCGCATAACCTTTAGATTCACCAAGATTGGCCGGGCATGGACTATCATGAGGATTAAACCCTATCGGGTCCACCCAATTCACCGGATCTTCGAGGCAGTAGCCGTACAGATTCAGCGATCCGCCATTAAAGCCGATGGGATCCTTCGCAGTCCATCTCCCCGTCGCCGGGTCACGAAGTGCCGCTTCCTTAATGCCTTACCCAAGAGAAGCGGCACGGAGTCCTGCCCGTCCCGTTCGAGCTCCGCCTTTGGCGGAGCGAGACCCTTGGACGCCGGGCGTGTTTGCCCGCGCCCCGGCAAGGCAAACCTCCGCAGGAGAGCACCCTGGCGGACAAGGGCGGGACTAGCCGCAGGATAGTCGTCACCTGACCTTTAAGTGACCTGCGATCATTTCAAAGAGCGACAATACACATTCGCAGTTTCTCCCGGCGCTTGTACGCGCCAACGCCGCAGAGCGCCGGCCGCCTGATCTCGACCACCAAATGAGAAAGCCGGGATGTTTCAACCCGTCAGGGAGAAATATTCCGGCTTGCTCATTTGCCAAAGACCTGAGGACAGAGATCAAGTCCTGCCAACAATCGTTGGCAGGACCGACCAAGCCAGCTTTGCTTTTTTCTGAATAGTAGAGAGGAATAAAAGGCAGCCTGCCCTCAGCTATCGTTTACTTTCTATTTGCCCTGTCCCCGCGGCGGGGGCTGTCCCCGTATCTTTGTGATCCCGTTCTCATTTTGGTCAGTTTATCCAATTTGACTTTCTGGTCATAGTGATGAAGCAATAAATAGTCATCCCATGACTTCTCGCCTTCACAAACAATAATAGATGCGTCTTTTATAGGCATCCCAGAAATGCCCTTCTTCATCAAATTAGCTTGAATATCTAACCAAAGCATGGCCAACTTGTTCGTTCTAAAAGATACGCTAATATAGGCGTTCTTATTTCCCTGGCATGTTATTTTTCGATCTTGGACAAAAGCTGACTCTTTGTCATAATTCTTAAACGCACCTATCAACATCTTCTTGTCAAAATTATTCATTTTCTCTGGGTGGATCTCAATATTCAAAATTCTATAGCTGTAATTCCGAGATCTTTTCTTTTCACTTTTTATTGTTACCATGTGCTTTTTCCTTCCGGAGGCCAAGGTCCTTTTTTTCCTTCGGGTCTTTTCCTTGGCAAGGGGCGATTCTTATCACCTTTCTCTCCTCGATTAGTGTCGATATTATTTCTAGACCGTCCAAGCTCGTGATCATTCTTTGTACTACCCCTTGCCCCTTTGGTATGTTCAGTGCTACAAACCATCCCCGAACCTGGCCCCTGATCTGGAGGCACAGGATACCCCTCTTGTAACGGCGGCTGTTGTTGCCCCGGATAACTCTCAGTTAAAGGTGGCTGTTGTCCAGCTGGAAATCCTTCTTGCAAAGGCGGCATCTGTTGACCTGGATATGATTCTGTCGACGGTATATTGGGGTCAACCGGATAACCCGTGGGAAAAGGTATTGGAGCAGTAATTCCCATTAGTCCCATCGGGTCAACAAGATTAACCGGATCGTCTTCAACATAACCATACAGGTTTACATCACCGCCGTTGAAGCCTATCGGGTCCTTCGCCGTCCACCGTCCCGTCGCTGGGTCATAATCGCGGTACCCGAAGTGCACGAGGCCGGTGTCAGTGTCGCGTAAGCCGCCCGCGGAGCCGAAGGGCACCGTGAACGTTGGCGCCGTGTCGGTAAGGATGTTGCCGAAGCTGTCCGACTCGACGCGTTTGACCAGCGCGCCGCTTGCGTTGTAGACCGCCCGGAGCGTCCCCACCTGATCCCAGGCGAAGTAATAAGTCGCCCCGCCCCTGCTCATGGCGACCGGTGTCCGCGCATCCGCGTATTCAAACCGCGAAG
>JAAXVU010000138.1 GCA_013335325.1 Candidatus Omnitrophota bacterium
TATTGCAACGCAATACAAAATGATGCCGAGCAAATTCCGGGATTACCTCACAAAGCTGGCAAATCCTCGTCGGATTTGCCACGCGACCCCTTCGGGGCGGATTTTTCTAATGAAAAATCCGGGATAAAAAAGCCCCAGTTACGTGAGTAACTGAGGCTTTAATCCGAAAAAGTTCGGATTAATTATAATATCTTTAACAACTTAAGATCGCCCGTTATTAAAGCCAATTTCTTTTTGCGCGTCCAGCCTTTGAGTTGTTTTTCGCGAATAGCCGCGGATTTTTTGTAAGTGAATTCTTCTGTGTAAAGAAGTCTAACTGCAGGATTATACGATGTGAAATGTGAGCCGTGGTGCTGATGTTCCTCAAAACGTCGATTAACATCCTCCGTCATCCCGATATATAACTTGCCGTCTTGGCATTCAATGATGTAAACGTACCACATGATCTTCCTTCGACTCGCTTTTCTCTTCGCTCAAAGCTCGCTCAGGATGCTCGCCTCGCTTCGCCATTAGCCAAGTCGAATGACTTAGCTATAAATAAAAAAGACTCGCTCCGCTCGTCAGCTTGTGCTGAGCGAGCGAAGCGAGTCGAAGCACTCCCCCGCGAGGGCTCGAACCTCGGACACTGTGGTTACGATCTGACTTCAGTTACCTGAAGAGTCGGACTTTCTCTTCGCCATAACAAAGGTATTGAGTAACTTCCTTTCGTTCATTCGGAAGAAATAACTCGCTACGATCGGTTTTAGGCGGTGGGTGTAAAGTCTCTGCACTTGCCCGTCCGCTTAGCGCCCAAACTTGCGTTTAGGCACCTCGCAGGACTGCTAGCTCAGGATTGCCCGCCCTTACGGGTTGGGGATTTCCTGACTTAGCCCACTTATCACTCCTGAGTTTCCTCAAGAGGCTGCTAACTTTGTGAGTGAAGTTCACGATGACAATTAGCGCACAACAATATGCACTTTTCCAGCCCGGTCTTAACGCGTTCCCAGCTTCGGGTATACCCCTTACTGGAAATGTTAAAATCCTTTATAGCCGGATCCACATGATGAAATTCCAATGCGTCTATACACTTATCATAACCGCAACGTTCACATTTGCCACCTTTATGGGCAACAGCCATCTCATGCACCTTCTTGCGACGGGCGTAAACGGCATTAATGAGATACTCGCGGCGATCTTTGTAACTGCGCTTGTCTTTTCTCATGTTGTCACCTGAAGTCATACACTTGTCCCTACGATACTTCGGGACTCGTGAACAGCCACATGCTCTACCAGCTGAGCTACAGGGGAATAAATTTTATATAAAGAGCGATCCTCTGCTTCGCTATCCCTTCCGCTGTCGCGGTCGGTCCCAGAGGGATTTTTTAGAGCGAACCCACCACGAATTTCCGGGCGGGGATTAGTAACGCTGTGAAATTATACTGATAAATCCGGTCTTGTCAACCGGGGATATAGACTAATAATTTTCCGGCCCCGGCATGGCAGTCTCCGCCGGTACGGCCTGGACCGCAGGCACAACCTGGGCCTCGACCACATTCTTGCGCGAGCGAAGCGACATCGCCAGCGTCGACATATCCGCAAACTCCACCGACCCGCCCGCCGGAATACCGATGCCGATGCGCGAGATCTTGACCCCCAGGGGCTTAAGGATCTTTATGATATGCAAGGCCGTCAGCTCGCCTTCCATGTCGGCGTCGGTAGCGATCACGACCTCGCGGATACCGTCGGCGCGGACCTTGGCGAGCAGCTTGTCCAGATTCAGCTCCTCCGGGCCCTGGCCATCGGAAGGCGAAATAGTGCCCAGAAGCACATAGTACTGTCCCTTGAAGTGCCCCGTTTTCTCGATGGCGATGGCGTCCTTGGGGTTCTCGACAACGCAGATGATATTGGCATCGCGCGTCGTGTCCATGCAGACCGGACAGACATCGGTCTCGGTGAAATTGTTGCACAGCCGGCAGAAGCGCAGCTTCTCTTTAAGCTCGCTGACGCAGGCGGACAGCTTGCGGGACTCCTCGGCCGGATTATTCAAGAGCCAGAAGACGATCCGCTCGGCGCTGCGGCGGCCCACGCCGGGGAGCTTCATCAGCTGTTCAATAAGGTTTTCGATTATACGGGGGTAGTTCATTGAAAGGTCAACCGTTAACAGGTCATAACGTCATAAGTCATAAGAGAATTTCATGTCATCTGTACAGTTTGAATGATGACCTATTGACCTTATGACTTTATTGTTCTATTCCTCTTCCTGATCACTATGCCATTCGTTGACTAACTCGCCCTGGAACATCTTGACGGCATCGTCCAGCTGCTGGCTGGATTCCCGGACCACCTGGTCGGCTATCACCACGCCCACTGAAAGCCGGACGCCCAGGCTTTCACTTATAACCTCGGCAATAAGCTTCTGATTCTCGACGGTATCGATACACTCCTTGTGGAACATATGTTCCGGAGTAAAGGCTATATAAAGTTTGTCGCGTTCCAGGGCCGAAGGCTGGCCTTCCTGCAAATACGTGCCGATCGAAATGCGTTTCTGGCTGACCGCATGTGTAAGCTCGTTCCAGCGCTGGCGGATATCTTCCAAGGACACGTTGACGCTGATAGCCGGTTCGGCCGGAGGCGCAATATCACTGGCAGCCGGCGAAAGGTCGATAACACCCTTGTTATTGTTGATAAAACCGCCAGTCGATGACGGACGCGCCTCGGGCGGCTTGACCGTCTTGGGCGCTACCGCAGGCGCCGGTCGGGTCACGGGAGCGGCCGCCGGTCGAGCGTGGGCCGCAGACGCGGGGGCAGGTTGTCCGGCAGCAGCCGGCCGGGATGGCGGCACCGCAGCAGGCACTGCCTCCGCACAAGTGAGCTTGGCCAAGGTCAACTCCAGAGCGATACGGGGCGACTCGGTTATCCGGGCGGTCTCCTGCGCCTCGATCAGAAGGTCGATGGCCCGCAGTATTGTCTGGATATTGAACTTCCCCGCCTGGTTAAACAAGGTCTCCTTGAAGGCCTTGGGGTAATCTATGAGCGACTCCAGCTGCTTGCCGCCTACTTTCATGACCATCAGATGGCGGAAATGTTCCAGCAGGTTCTGGCTTAAGTTGCGGATGTCCTTGCCCTTGGAAATGATCGACTCGGTTATGGTCAGCGAAGCTGCGCAGTCGCGGGCCGCCAAGGCATCCGCCAGATCAAAGACCAGCTGCGTCTCTACCACGCCCAGCATGCCGTTTACGTCGGCGGAGCGAACCTTACCGTCGGAGAAAGAGATCAGCTGATCCATCACACTTAAAGCATCGCGCATGCTGCCCTGGGCCGCCTTGGCGATAGAATACAGCGCCTCTTCCTCGGCCGTGAACCCTTCCTTGGCGCATATCTCCTGCAGCTTGCTTACCATGGTCTCCAGCGGTATCCGTTTAAAGTAATACGGCTCGCAGCGCGAGACAACCGTCATGGGCAGCTTGTTAGGGTCGGTGGTGGCGAAGATGAACTTTACGTGCTCGGGCGGCTCTTCCAGCGTCTTTAAAAGCGCGTTGAAGGCCTCGGGGGTGAGCATGTGGACTTCGTCCACGATATAGATCTTGTAACGACCGGACATGGGCACGAACTTGACGTTCTCCCGCAGGGTCCGGATCTCATCGATACCGCGGTTGGAGGCGCCGTCGATCTCGATGACGTCCATGTCGGAGTCCAGCTCGAGCGTTTCAGACGGATCAGCCGACTTTAGGCGGTTAAGTTCACGGGCCAGTATACGCGCGCAGGTGGTCTTGCCGACCCCGCGCGGACCGCAGAAGAGATACGCATGATGTACGCGGCCGTTCTCGACGGCCTTGCGCAAACTGTTGGTAATATGGTCCTGACCGATCACATCATCGAAGGTCCGGGGACGGTATTTGCGGGCTAGAACTAGATAGGACATGACTGCTACTGCCTTTTGCTGCGGGAAGCTGGCTCCCCTGTATACTGCCACCCCAAGGGGCGGATTTATGCGATCTCAAGTCTGTCTACAAACCTATTGTCGGACTGCGGAGGGATTTTTCAAGAAGATTTAGCATTTTAATCCGGTAGCCGGAAAACAGGCCTTCCGTCGAGTGTAAAGCATATTCGAGACCGCTACTTGACTTTCATGGTCAGGGCGATCCTTTTGCGCTTGAGGTCGACTTCCTTGACCTTGACCAGGACCTTCTGGTGGAGCTTGACGATGTCCGAAGGATGCTGGACAAAGCGGTCGGAAAGCTCGCTTATGTGGACCAACCCGTCGTGGTGTACGCCGATGTCAACGAAAGCGCCGAAGTCGGTTACATTGGTGACCACCCCCGGCAGCTGCATGTCGGCCTTAAGGTCCTCCAGCGTATTTACGCCGTCCAGGAACTGTACGAACTCGAAACGGGCCCGCGGGTCGCGTCCGGGCTTGGCCAATTCAGCCATGATATCTTTGAGCGTCGGCAGACCGATGCGGTCGGTGACGTATTTGCTAAGGTCGATCTTGCCGCGCATCTTGTCGTTGCGTATGAGGTCGGGAACTGAGCAGGCCAGGTCGCGCGCTATCCCGGTCACCACCCCGTAACTTTCCGGGTGCACGGCGCTGGAATCCAGCGGGTTGTCGCCGTCCATGATACGCAGGAACCCGGCCGCCTGCTCGAAAGCCTTGGAGCTGAAACGTGGCACGTTCAGGATATCGTCACGCTTGCGGAAAGGCCCGTTCTGGTTGCGGAAATCCACCACGGCCTGGGCCATGGCTGGGCCGACACCGGAGACGTACATCAGAAGCTCCCGGCTGGCGGTGTTTACATCCACACCCACGTGGTTAACGCAGCTGGCGGTGACATCATCCAGTGAATCCTTGAGCTTGGTCTGGTCGACATCGTGCTGGTACTGCCCGACGCCGATGTTCTTGGGATCGATCTTGACCAGTTCGGCCAGAGGATCTTGCAGACGGCGGCCGATGGAGATGGCGCCGCGCACCGAGACGTCCAGCTCGGGGAATTCCCGGCGGGCCACGTCAGAAGCCGAATAATAGGAAGCCCCGGTCTCACTTACTACCACAATATTGATATCAGGAATATTAAGTCTGCGCACGAACGCTTCGGTCTCCCGCGACGCTGTACCGTTGCCGATGGCGACGACCTCGACACCATACTTTTTGCACAGACGGCGGCAGGTTTGGCCAGCCTCGGCTTCCTGCGCTTCCCCTTGCGTGATATAAATTGTCTGGAATTCCAGAAATTTGCCCTGCTGGTTTAAGATGGAGACCTTGCAGCCAGTTCGCAGACCCGGGTCCACGGCCATGACCATTTTGGGGCCCAAGGGCGGCGCCATCAATAGCTGTTTAAGGTTGGTCTGGAAAGTCTTTATGGCATCAGCATCGGCCTTCTCTTTGCTGATAAGCCGCACCTCATTTTCAATGGATGGCGACATCAGACGCTTGTAGCCGTCTTCCATGGCCAGGCGGACCTCAACAGCGGAGGCGCTGCCGTTATCTTTAACAAACATAGGGTGCAGTATCTTTAGGGCCGTGTCTTCCGGGGCCAGAATACGCAAGATCAGTATATTTTCCTTCTCACCTCGGCGGACCGCCAGGACGCGATGCGAAGGCGCGTCGGCCACCGGCTCTTTCCATTCGAAATAATCTTTGAACTTGCTGCCGGC
>JAAXVU010000139.1 GCA_013335325.1 Candidatus Omnitrophota bacterium
TTCTGCGGGGGAAAAAGTAACACGAACTCGCCCAGGATCTTATGGGATGAAAAATAGGCCAACAGTTCGCTGGCCCGGCCTTCGCGGCGTTCCTCAAACTTCTTGGTAAGCTCTCGCGTCACGACCATTAAAGGATCTTCCAGAACCTCCACGGCATCCTGCAGGGACTTAAGCAGCCGGTGCGGCGATTCGTAAAAGATAACCGTGCCTTCCGCTCCCCTCACCTGCTCCAGGGCCTTGCGCCGCTGGCCCGGCTTGACCGGTAAAAACCCCTTAAAGACAAACTCGTCCGACGGAAGGCCCGACAGCGTCAGCGCCGCGATGGCCGCACATGCCCCGGGCACCACGGTCATCTCGATGCCGTTCTCCTTGGCTAGACGGATAAGGCGAAAGCCGGGGTCACTGATGCCGGGCGTCCCGGCGTCAGACACCAAGGCTATATTCTTGCCTTCCTTGAGCAGCGCCAAGAACTGCGCGGCCTTACCCTGTTCGTTATGTTCAAAACAACTGGTGAGCGGAGCCGTGATGCCGTACTCCCGACACAGGATGCCGGTATGTCTGGTATCCTCGGCGGCGACAAGATCGACCATCCGCAGAGTATCAATGGCCCTGAGAGTGATGTCCTTGAGATTGCCGATGGGAGTGGAGACGATATAAAGCATAATAATGCTGGGGACGGTTGACTTGGCGGCTCCGGCGGACTCGCCCGTCGGAGCATGCGCAGGCGGCTATTCTACCGTGACCGATTTGGCCAGGTTCCGGGGCTGGTCCACGTCGCAGCCGCGATTGACGGCGATATAGTACGCCAGAAACTGCAGCGGCAAAGCCACCAGAAGCGGGGTCAAAAGCGGATTTGTCGCCGGGATAAATATCACTTCACCGGCATGCGAGCGTATCTCCTTGTCACCGGCGGTGGCAATGGCGATCACGTTGCCTTTGCGCGACAGTATCTCCTGCATGTTGGAGATCATCTTCTCGTAGATATCCGACTGGGTGGCGATACAGACCACCGCGCGGTATTCGTCGATAAGCGCTATCGGCCCGTGCTTCATCTCCCCGGCGGCGTAACCTTCGGCGGGGATGTATGATATCTCTTTCAGCTTCAAAGCGCCTTCCAGGGCCGACGGATAATTCACGTTCCGGCCGAGATACAGAAAACAGCCGTAATGCGAATGTCCCTTGGCGACAGCGGCGATCGCCTCGCCGTCACGGCAGATCTTGCGGCACAGCCCAGGCACAGCGACCAGATCAGACACCAGCCGCGAACGCTCCTTGGCGGACAGCCTGCCGTGCACATCCGCCAGCTTAAGCGCCAGAAGATAAAACATCATAAGCTGTGCCGTGTATGCCTTGGTGGATGCCACGCCGATCTCCGGGCCGGCGTGCGTATAAAGCACACCGTCGGATTCGCGGGCCAGGGATGAACCGATCACATTGCAGATGGAAAGGATCCTCGCTCCGCGCTTCTTGGCCTCCCGGACCGCCGCCAGAGTGTCCGCTGTCTCGCCGGACTGGCTGACCGCCACCAGGAGCGTCTTGCGGTCCACGATGGGAGAGCGGTAACGGAACTCGCTGGAAACGTCCACCTCTACCGGAAGGCGCGCCAGCTCTTCAATAACATAACGCCCGACCAGTCCGGCATGGTAAGCTGTGCCGCAGGCCACTATTTTAATGCGAGTTATTCCCTTAAGAGCAGCGTCGGAAAGCTCCAGCCCTTCCAGCACCACCTTGCCCTTCTTCAGCCGGGCCGCCAGCATCTTTTCCAGCACCACCGGCTGCTCGTTAATCTCTTTTAGCATGAAATGCGGAAAGCCCTGCTTCTGGGCCGCATCCATCTGGAACGTGACCACATCAACCTTGTGCCGGACAGGCTTACCGTCGAAGGTCCAGAGCGCTACGCCGTCCTTGCGAATGGCCGCCATCTCCCCGTCCTTAAGATAAATGACCTTGCGCGTATGCCGGATGATCGCCGGAACGTCAGACGCGATAAAGTTACCGCCGTCGCCCAGGCCGATAATAAGCGGCGAGCCGACCCGAGCCGCCACTATCTGCGACGGGTCAGCCGAAGAAATGACGCCGATGGCAAACGAGCCTTCCAGCTCCTGAATGGTGCGCTGGACGGCCTTCACCAGGTCGCCTTTTAAATATTTGCTGATCAAATGAACAATGACTTCCGTGTCCGTGTCGGACAGGAACCGGTAACCCTCACGGGTGAGCTTCTCGCGCAGTGGCTGGTAGTTCTCCACGATACCGTTGTGAACCACGGCAAGCGTGTAGGCATCGTTGGCATGTGGATGGGAATTCTTCCGGCAAGGAGCTCCGTGCGTGGCCCAGCGAGTATGGGCGATACCGAGGCAGGTCTTGGGCAAGGACTGCCCGGCCAGCAGGGACTCCAACTCGCAGATCTTGCCTTTTTCCTTCTGGATCTGGATACTCCCGCCGGCGTCCGGGACTATTCCAATGCCGCTGGAATCATATCCTCGATATTCCAGGTTCTTCAAACCCTCAAGGAGCAGCGGAACGGCATCCTGATTACCGATGTATCCGATTATCCCGCACATAAATATCACCTTCCTGGAAAGGAATACTCCTGACCTGTGAAGTCTGACTACGCGGACGCTGTCCGCCGCCGGCATGAAAAATAGAAATGGCCACAAGAGCTGAAAGCCTTAATGCTACCGCCCCTGTGGCCATCCAAAGACCGATTTACGACTTCTTTTCAACAGCCGCCGGACGTATATTCACATACGTGACTATCTGTCCGCTCTTGCCGCGCTTCCTGGTGAAATAAACCTCTCCCGCGCACGCCGCCGAAAGCTTCATCAAGCCTAACACGTTCAGGCCCGGCTTCCAACGATCACCCTCGCGGGTCAAAACCGTACCAGCCTTGACCGGCTGGCCACCTGACACCTTGATACCGCGAGTCTCGCGATAGAATTTATGGGATTTACCCCCAACTCGACCACCCATGGCCAACTCCTGACTTCTTTTGTCCAGATATATTTCCGCCGGATCACCACTGATCCGTCATATGAAATAGGTTACAAATATACTATAAATTCTTCCTTTGGCAAATTATTTTTTACGGCCCCAACTACTTCTTTTCCGCTTTGCCCTCTTTCAGCGCTGCCTCAACAGCCTGCTTCCAGGCTTCCGGAGTGCGGGAATTGTTTTTCTTGCCGTTCAAAAAGTAGGTCGGAGTCCCCGGCACGTTGGCCTTGCTTCCCAGTTCCAGATCCGCCTCCAGCTTCTTTTCAAACTCGGCGTCGCGATCCTTGAGGTCCTTGATGAACTGTTCCACATTGAGCCCAAGTTTACCGGCGACCTCCTTGAACTTGTCCTCAGTCAAAGCGTTCTGGTTCTGTAACAGCTGTTCTATCATTTCGTAGTACTTTCCCTGCACTCCGGCCGCCAAAGCCGCTTTCGCTGCCGGACGGGCATTGGGATGCATGGACAGAGGGAAATTCTTGAAAATGATCTTTACGTCGTTAGGATACGCCTTGAAGGCCTCCAGGAGCGGAGTATGAAAGCGCGAGCAGAACGGGCACTGCAGATCCGAGAATTCCATGATCGTCACCGGCGCATCAGCCTTGCCCAGAATGTATGAATCGCCCACGGGTAGATCGTACACCTTGGTATCATCGACAGGCTGCGGGGCACGCTGTGCATCCCCGCCGGCCAGACGCTGTGCGCCAGCCCGAGCCAGGCCATCCACCTTCTTGTCCAGGGCATCGAGCTTCTCGTCCAACTTTTCCAACTTGCGCTCAAGGCTGCTCTGCGACTGGGACAGGCTTTCCCCCCTCGCCATCAAAGGCAGTATTGCATTACCCACCATTGCGCCAACGCCGACCAAAAGCCCCACGCCGGCCACGATCCCCACTGCCACTGCCAAAAAAGTACTCTTCGTCTGTTCGTTCATACAACCTCCTTTTCCCGAAACCCTCGGGTATTTTATTACGACAAATTACAGATCCACACCGCCGTAACGCTTAAATATGTACTTCACGTCATCCCAGCGCTTCGAACAACCGAACACGGCGATAATGAGCGGCTGATTGTCTTTCATCACCCGTCCCACAAAACAAGCCCGGGCCGCGTTGGTATACCCCGTCTTGCCGTAAACCGGCGACTTCCACCCCTTGAACAGCGCCTTGTTGTGCGACCGGAGAGCGATCTTGCGGCCCGCTTCCGACTGGATGATCCAAAACTTGTTCTGGATCGCTTCCTTGAAGAACGGCTTACGCATTGCCTCGTTGAAGATCAGCGCCATATCATAGGCCGTGGTGTACTGCGGGTCTTCCGACGGCAAACCGTGGCAGTTGGCGAAAAGCGTGTTGTGCGCGCCGATCTGGCGAGCCCGCCGGTTCATCCTCGCCACAAAAGCTTCTTCCGAACCGGCAGACGCCTCGGCCAGCGCGATCGAAGCGTCATTGGCGGAATTCAAAAGAGCCGCATACAAAAGGTCGCGCACACGATAACGCTCGCCAGCCTTTATATCCACTTTGCTCGGCAGCGTTGCAGTAACACGAGCGCTGATAGTCACGTAATCATCCAGCTGCAAAGTTTCCAGAGCAATGAGCGCCGTCATTACCTTGGTGGTGCTGGCCGGAAGCACCTTGCGGGACGCATCCTTATCGTAAATACTCCGTAAACGGTCACCGGATAAAAGCACTGCCGAACGGGCCGAAACCTGATAGGGCCCCTTCTTCTTTTTGGGGCGGCTGCGAGACGCATCCGCATCCGGCGTAACCAGAGCTGCCAGAATAACAACCGCCGCCGTAACGGCTAAAACACTTCGTATGATTCGTGACATGGCTGGACTGATCTCTTCACGTACAAATAGAAGAATGCCTGCGTTCCCTGCGGCACAGCCAGGGCGGCGTTAATATCAGACTAAACAAGAAACCGCATGCACTATATATTAGGCTGCAGTAAAAATCAACCGGGGAATCACGATTTTATCCCCTGTTTTGCGCTCGCCCGTTGGCAGGCAGAGCGCTGGCCAGAAAAGCATCCCGCGCCAGTTCCATCGCCTGTTGCACGCCGGTGGTCGGCAGCACGCTGTTGCCGGCCGCGGCCGCCAGGCACCAGCCCTGGGAGGTCCGGTGGACCGTGATCCAGAGGTACTGCGACTGCAAATGTTCCGTCACGACAGCCTGCACCATCCCCCGCTCGCGACCGGCATCGAACATAAAATCCTTAAACTGCACCGAGACCGGGCCCGCCAGGCGCCCGAACTCAACCAGCGCCGGGTCGATCTTCTCCAGGAAATACGTCTTCATCTCTGCGACTCCGTTGTCTGCCGACTCCGCGTCAGCTACCTTGGACAGGACGAGCTCATCGAACATCTGCTGTCCCGCCTCCAGCCATTTCTTCTCAAACTTGGTGCCGAACCGGGGCGGCGTCATCCTGCGCTCTACGGCAAATCCCGTCCCGGGTAAACGTTCCGCGATCCAGTCGGCGTAGGGGCGGTGGTCTGTGACCAGCCACAGCCGGCCGCCCTCCACCAGGCGGCTGTTGACCAGCTTCAGAAAATCCGCGGAGAACAACCGGTGCTTGGCGTGCCGCTTCTTGGGCCACGGGCAGGGAAAAAGGCAGTGTACCTTGTGCACAGACGCCGGCCT
>JAAXVU010000224.1 GCA_013335325.1 Candidatus Omnitrophota bacterium
CGGTATGCCATCACGGCCTTTCCTCGGACAGCATATAGCCCGAACCGCGGACGGTGTGTATGAGCGGAGTGTCGAAACCCTTGTCGACCTTGTCGCGCAGATGTTTGACGTAAACGTCGATAACGTTGGTGAAACTGTCGAAGTCCTCGTTCCAGACCTGCTCGGAGATCATGGTGCGCGTCACCACCTCGCCGGCGTGCAGCATCATAAAAAGCAGGAAGGCGTATTCCTTGGAACTCAAAATAATATCATGTCCGTCCCGGCGGACCTTGTGCGTGAGCTGGTTAAGCTCAAGATCGCCCACCTTAAGGACGTTCTGCCGGGCCTCCGAACCGCGCCTGAGGAGCGAACGCACCCGGGCCAGGAATTCCTCGAACGCGAAAGGTTTGGTCATGTAGTCGTCGGCGCCGGAGTCCAGGCCTGAGACCTTGTCCTCGATGGCGTCGCGCGCTGTCAGCATCAGGATGGGAGTGTTGACGTGCTTCTTGCGCAGTTCCCGGCAAATATAGATGCCGTCCTTGCCCGGGAGCATGATGTCCAGCACGATCAGATTGTACGGATTGGTCTCGGCGAGAAATAGCCCGTCCTCACCGTTTCCGGCGATGTCTACCGCGTAATGCTCTTCCTTAAGACCGCGCTGGATAAAACTCGCGATCTTCTTCTCGTCTTCAATTACCAGTATGCGCATACCCTGCCTTGACTGCCCGACAAACTGTCCGTCTCTCCCGCGGCCGACAGCTCCCGGCCGAATTTGCGTGCGACATTATAACCATTGTCCCAGGATCGTCCTAACCTTTTCCCGGGCCGATTTGATGGTTTCGTCCACCTTGTCGGGGAACTTGTTGATCCCCTCGGCCACCACGGTCTCCACCTCCAGCCCCATGAACCCCAGGTCGACTTTCGCCAGACTGGCGCTGTGCTCCAAAAAAGCCATGTTGCCTTCGTAGACTCCACCGCTGGAAGAGATGACCAGGGCCTTGCGGCCTTTCAGGAACCCGTCGTAACCCGTAGGGGTAAAGTCCCAGGTCTCGCCTTTGAGCATGACGGCGTCCAGCCAAGCCTTGACCGGCGCCGGTATGGAAAAATTGTGCATCGGGTACGCCATGATCAGCATGTCGGCGGCCTTGAGCTGCGCGGTCATGCGGTCCATGCCGGCCATTAGCGCCTGCCGTTCGGGCGAAACCTTCTTGCCGCCATAGTTGCGCTCGTAATAGACCGCCAGCCGTTCCGGCGTAAAGAAGTCCGGCCAGTCCGCCGTGATGTCCAGCGTCTCCACCGTCACCGGGCGCGACTTAAGTACCGCCAGCGCCTCCTCCAGGACCTTTCGGGTATTCGAGATCGCTCCTCCCGGCAGGTATTTCACGATGAGAACTTTCATAACCGCCTCCTTGGCTTACGATCGGTTCTGTCACAAGTGGTCAGTATCCATTTACGGGGAGATGCAGGAGATAGCCCGTCGGATATTCATCCCCCGCCTCATGCCCCGCCCGCCAGGGGCGGGGTATTATCTATTCTACTTTACTCGCGCTATTCTTAGCACTTTGGACATAACCTTGTGATCGCTCAATACTGAAAGACTATTCCACTATCTGTGAAGAACGTAAATACAAGGCCTTGATGCGCTCCCACTCCTCGTCGGTATAATCCGGCCGGTCGGCAAAATAATTGTAATCCAGAACCTTGCCCTTGAGGTTGCCCCGGCGCACCTTGTAGTTCTCCTCCTGTCCGATCATCTGCACGATGGACGCCATGTCAGCTTCGCTTA